>JANOXW010000283.1:0-1759 GCA_031418635.1 Acidobacteriota bacterium | reverse complement strand
CCCGCGTTGTATTTCCCCGCGCCTTCAAAAACCCATTCTTTATCAAACACCGCCGTCGCATTTTCGCCCGATGAATCCGCGCTGACGCGCATATTGCTAAGATTTATTTTCATATTATCGAAAGCATTAAAAGCCCGTTGCTTATCGTTTCTGACAAAACCCGAACTTGCCCCGCGTTTGTTGTAATAATCAACCGTGTCAGCATAATTGCCCATATAGGCGTTGAGGTTGCGCGACTCCGCCGCCGATTTCCACGAATAAATTTTGCTCGAAACATCTTTTTTTGCCTGTTCGGGATTAACGTCCGATGTCGGCATAACGACAGGTGTCATCGTCGCTAACGGCGAAGGATTCGGCGTGGAAATTTTCGGAGAATCGGACGGCGAAGGTGAAATTTTTGAGTTTTTATTTGAATTGGTATTTGAATCAAAAATTTGTCCGTTTGAATTTGGAGAGCTAAAATTTTTATTTTGAGCGACTTCGGTTTTACCATTTTTAAAGTACAGCCACGCCCCAATTCCCGCCAAACCGAAAAGTAGAAACATTCCCAAAGCCGTCAGCAAAACCGCTATCGCCGTGTTCGATTTTTTCGGCTCAGATTCCAGCGAAGAAACCCTCGTTACTTGGCTTTGTTCCCAATTTGGAGGTGTTTGTCCCAACGGCTCAACTCTTTTCGGCGAAACAAGCGTTTCCGATTCGGTCAAAAAAACCGTCGGCACACTTTTGTTTGAAAATTCGGCAAGCGGCGTTCCGTCTTGCAGACAAAATCTAAGCGTGTCGTCGGCATAATTTGTTTGGCAAGTCGGACAATGTTTCATAATTTTATATTCTAGCCGTTTTTGTTTCTACTATAATAAACGCAAGCCGCGCAATAGTAAATAACCTGTGTTTTTATCAGAGAATTTTCCTAAATAAAAAATATTTAACGCAAAATTAAAAAAACTTCGTAAGATTTTGATAGTTTTTGCCATATATAAGTGATTACATAAGTGAAGAGGAAAATAAATGACAAAATCAACCGTTGAAAACAATTTCAATTGCGTAAAAAAAATAATTGTATTTCGATAAAGAGTAATTTGATTTTGCCAAACACGACATTGATTTTTTAACAGTTTATACCAGCACCACCGATATAAACTACGGCACAAACCCATTTCGGCTGAGAGAAAAGCTACCGTCGCGCATTTTCACCGTAACTTTCCCGTCAGCCCAAAACTCCGGCAGCAATTTAGCCGGACATCGCAAACATAGCGGTTAATTCAACTCCTACTCGTTTTAACCATAACAAATAACCCAAACCGGCTGACAACTGCGCCGACTCTGTGCATTTTCTCTGTTAACGCAGTAAATAGCCATTATCAAACAAATAGGAGAAAAAAAATGATAGACCTAACTAGAGCTTTTGCAGTTGTCGAACGATGTATTAGAAAAACAGCCGGATTAAATCCGCCATCTGCGTTTCCTTTCAATATTCAAACAACTCTGTTAAGACTCGGAATTAATGATGGTGATGAGGAAGACCCTGGTTTGATTGAGATTCTGAAAGGACATATTGCCGACAATAGTGAAATCGGCTTACCAAGCCTTGTTCCACCTTTCAAGATAGATGAACGGCTATTTACCTTTGATGAAACTTCAACCGTTGGAGACGTTGTGTTCATAGTCAGTGAAAACGCTGTGAGAGCTAGACCACCCAGAGCGAGAATTTTGTAGACGAATGTATGTATTTACTCAAAAAATCAAAAGGAGAAAAGATATG
>JANOXW010000282.1:0-1630 GCA_031418635.1 Acidobacteriota bacterium | reverse complement strand
CGATGTGATAACTTTTGGTCTCATTGATTTGGTCAATGACCGCCGCCAATGTCGAACTTTTTCCCGAACCGGTTGGACCTGTAACTAATACCAAGCCGTTTCTCATACCGCAAATATCGCCAAGTTGCGGCGGCACATTGAGCGATTGAAAACTCGGAATTTCGTGCGGAATAACGCGCATCACGATTGAATAAGAACCGCGTTGTTGAAAAATATTGACACGAAAACGACAGCGCGAAGGCAAACTCCAGCTTAAATCCGCCGTGCCTGTTTTTGCCAACTGCGAAGCGGCTTCGGGATTATCGCGCAAAATCGCCATCGCAATCATCTCGGTTTGAAAACCTGTCAGTTTCCCCAAACCAAGCGGCGACGAGCCGTAAAGGCTGCCGCTGATTTCGATTTGCGGTTTCTGTCCCGTCGAAAAATTCAAGTCGCTTACATTATCGGAAATGAGCAACATCTGCTCTATTATCGGTGCTACGTCCAGCAAACTCATTGTTTGGAATTACTCCTTGTGAATTTTGAAAAAGGCAGGGGAAAGATTTGAGCAACAGCCGAGATCGAATTTCGACTGCTTTTATATTTTTACGCACATTACATTAAAAAGCAAGCTATTTTTTAACTTTGTCGTAATGCCCAACAAAAAGTTTTTAGCCAAAATAAAGCGTTGGACTGCCGAAAAATTCTTCGGCAATGTCCAAATCTTTATTTTGGCTTAGTTTATTTAACGCTTTCACTAATTTATCACGCGGATTTTCGGCTCGTTTTTTGAGTGTTTGTAAAATACTTGTCCAAATTTCTCTCGTTTTTGCTTCTTCTTCACTTTGCGAACCATAACTCATTTTTCTGGCGATGACCACTTTTCGGATTTCTCTTTCCGCATAATTATTTGCTGCCGGAATCTCACTACTCTTACTTCATCCGAACAATCGTTTCTCTTTTTCGACAAAGAAATTCTGCCACTTTCGAACCCCCGAAATTGTCCGCTTTGCGCTCGCTCAAACCCATTATTTTCGCTTTGATTTTCTCCGCTTCAACTTTATATTCTTTTTCATTCATTCTATAAACTTTAACAAAATCAATCCGTATTTAGGAAAGATGTCTATTGTATTAGGGCAAACGCATCTAAATTTTTTGACCTAATAAAAATCGGAGATATTTATTCAAGCTACAATGAAACGACCGATTCTTTCAAAACAAAAGAGCCACAATTACTAAAAAATGCCAAGTCGCATTACGAAAAAGCCTTTCAACTACTTCGGAAATCACATTTAATTTCAACACCTAACCAAATGGAAAAAGAGGTTTTGGAAAAAACTATTGGAAAAATTGAAAAATCAGAAAGTTTATGATTCTATTTTTTGTGTCATAATGGCAACTCGATTTTGCAAGTTTAGTGAGAAGATTTACAAAATTTCGATTATTTGTTTTATCAGCATTTTCAAGTAAAGATTTAAAGAAACTTCTAAGTAGAGCGTTTTTTAAGTTTTCTGGCATTTTAATTTTCCATAAAATATTTATTTAAAATTGAATATCTTAAATTTCAAATTCTAAATCTCGAATTAGAGATTTTGAGATTATCTAAAAACTCCAGAAAACTTAAAAATTGCTCTATTAAGTAGAGCAATTT
>JANOXW010000281.1:0-5800 GCA_031418635.1 Acidobacteriota bacterium | reverse complement strand
ATCAAATTGGCAGAAGATAAATTGAACAATCGCCCGCGAAAAACACTCGGTTATCAAACACCGAATGAAGTTTATTTCAAAGAACAAAAGGAGTTATGCAAAGTTGCACTTACTTCTTGAATCCAAGCTCTTTGTTAAAATTAGGGCTGTTGCAATGTAAAAAAGAAGCAAATTCATTCTTAAAAGTCGTGCTTTTTCGCACATTAGAAGACATAGCTTTTAATGTGCGAACTTTGTAAGATGCGTTACCAACTTTTCAATATCGGCTTGATTATTAAAAAAATGCGGCGCAATTCGGATGCGGTCGTTTCGTGGTGAAATGATGATGTTTTCATTTTGCAGATGCTTGGCAATTTCCATTGGAGAAACGCCGTAGCGATGTTTGATGCAGACGATTTGTGATTTTTCGCCTTTGGCGCGTGAACTGACAATTTCGTAATTTTCCGTCGGCAAAAGTTCGCACAGATAATCGGTCAACTCTTCCAAGTAATTTTGGATATTTTCCGCGCCTGTTTCAAAGAGCAATTTCGCACTTTGCTCTAAGCCGTAAAAGAGCGACGAACAACCTGTTCCTGATTCCCATGCCAGCGCATTCGGTTTGAATTCTTGTTCTAAATCTTCAAAATTCCAAGCGTCCTGCACACTTATCCAACCGACCAGCGTCGGCGTGATGCGTTCCCGCGCTGTGTCGGAAAGATAGAGAAATCCGCAACCTTCCGGCGCACACAGCCATTTGTGGCTTGCACCTGACGCGATGTCAACCAACTGCGCGGGCAAATCAAACGGCATTGCGCCAAGGGCTTGAATAATATCAACCGCAAAAAGCGCATCCACTTTTTTGGCGACTTCACCAATTCTTAATAAATCGGCACGAAAACCCGAACCGTATTGCACTGCGCTGATCGAAACGAGTTTCGTATTTGAATCAATCAAATCAACCAATTCATCCAAATCAATCCGCCCGTTTCTTTCGGGACAGAGCCGCAATTCAACGTTGAAATCATCTCTGATTTTGCGCCAAGCATAAAAATTCGCGGGAAATTCTTTGGCAAAACTGACGATATTATCGCCGTTTTGCCATTTTAAGCCGTTGGCGACAGTGGCGAAACCGTCAGACGTATTTCGCATAAAAGCGATTTGTTCCGCACGGACATTGAGCATTGCGGCAATAATTCCACGAGCGCGATTTTTGGTCGCAATCCAATCGGTATAATTTTCCGAACCATTCGCAGAAACATCGCGCAATTGTGAAATGACGGCATCAACCGCCGTCGTCGGCAAAGGCGCAACCGCTGCGCTGTTTAGATATGTGTAGTTATTTGTCGCTGGAAAAAGTCTGCGTATTTCTGCGTTCAATTGATTTAACTCCTTTTATTTTTTGACAATTTGCCGACTTACCGATAATTTTAAAGCAGAGATGGAAAATTGCTCCAACTCGAAACCTCATTTTGCATCGAAGCTATTAAATTATGTTCGATTTTCAGAGAAAAAACCAATTCGATTTCGGCGTTGTTTCGGCGGAAGATGACCGCGATATTGAAGTTGTCCGTTTAAGAACAGAATCGCGGCAAGGGCTTTGGTCGGAAAGCCTGAAACTTCTGCGCGATATTATTTTAATCATTGCCGTTTTTGTGCTACTCGGCGTTTTTGTCGCGCAACCCGTGGTCGTCGAAGGAACTTCGATGTTGCCGCAACTGCACGATGGCGAGCGTTTATTAGTCAATAAATTAGTTTATTACAAATTCCAAAGCGTTGATTGGGGACATTTTGAACGCGGCGACATCGTGGTTTTTTGGTATCCGAAAGACCCTGATAAAAGCTATGTCAAACGCGTTATCGGTCTGCCGGGCGAACAGGTCGAACTTCGTAGCGGCATCGTTTATATCAACGGAACTGCTTTAGCTGAACCGTATTTGGACACGGAACATAATCAAAGTTTGCCGAATTTTCCGCCCAAAAAAGTCGAAGAACATCATTATTTCGTGATGGGCGACAACCGCGACAATTCTTCCGATTCGCGCTATTGGGGCTTAGTTCCCGAAAAATATATCTACGGCAAAGCGTTTTTCCGCTATTGGAAACCGTCGGAAATCGGCTTTTTGAAACACGGCAAATATAACATCGAAGAACCTGCACCCGACGACATTCGCGCAGAAAGCGAAAAATAATATAAGACAAAAAGATAAGAATAATCACCACAAAAATTACAAAAATTACAAAAATTATGAACAAAGAAAGTTTTTATTTTTGAGTTTTTTGTGCTTTTTTGTGGCAATTATTCTTTAATACCTAATAAATGTTAAAGATTCTAAACATCGTCGGCGCACGTCCGAATTTTATGAAGATTGCGCCGATTGTGCGTGAGATGCGGCGGCGTGAAACTGATTTTCTGCCGTTGATCGTTCACACCGGACAGCATTACGATGTGGCGATGTCCGATTCTTTTTTTACCGATTTGGGTATTCCGCAACCTGATTTTCATCTCGAAGTCGGTTCGGCTTCGCACGCTGTTCAGACAGCGAAAATTATGATGGCGTTTGAGCCGATTGTGTTAGCCGAAAAGCCGGATTGGGTTTTGGTCGTCGGCGATGTTAATTCGACGATTGCCTGCGCGTTGGTCTGCGCGAAACTCAATATAAAAGTCGCTCACGTCGAAGCCGGACTTCGTTCACGCGACCGCACAATGCCCGAAGAAATCAACCGCATTTTGACCGATTCGATTTCCGATTTGCTACTGACAACCTCGCCCGACGCAGACGAAAACTTAAAAGTCGAAGGCGTTTCCGCCGATAAAATCCATTTTGTCGGCAACGTAATGATTGATTCACTTTTTTACAGTTTGAAAATATCGGAAAGTTCAACCGTGCGCGAAGATTTGAATTTGACTGAAAAAGAATACGCGGTTTTGACGCTACATCGTCCATCGAATGTTGACGAAAAAGACACTTTTTTAGGTTTGCTTGACGCGCTGACTGAAATCAGCGAAAAACTTCCAATTATTTTCCCCGCGCATCCGCGCACACGCGCCCGAATTGACGAATTCGGGTTCGCTGACAGCGTTAAAAATTCAAATATCAAACTAATCGAACCACTCGGTTATTTAGATTTTTTGCGGCTTTACAGCGGCGCGAAAATCGTTTTGACCGATTCCGGCGGACTTCAAGAAGAAACCACCGCGCTTTCAATTCCGTGCCTGACATTGCGCGAAAACACCGAAAGACCAATTACAATCGAGATGGGGACAAATATTTTGGTCGGCACAAATTCAAACAAAATAACGCAGATCGCGTTTGAAGTTTTGGCGCATACCGATCAAACTCAAAACGCAAACATTCCGCCATTGTGGGACGGAAAATCGGCACAGCGTATTTGCGATGTATTATTGGAAATGACTGTATGAATGTAATTGCGCCCGAAGAATACGAACTCGAAAAGAAGCACCGCAAACTTGAGCGTTTGAAGGAAACGCTTGCCACACGCGAAGAAGAAATGACCGAACTTCGTGCTGAATTGGAACAGTTCGAGGCAAACTATATTATGGAAGTCGGCAGACTTTACGCCACGCTTGACGAAATTGAAGCGGAGATTGCCGAAGAAGAAGTCAAACTTGCGCCGGACGACGAAGAAATAAAACGAAGAGCCGAAGAATTACGCCAACGCGCCGAAGAATCTGCCGCACAAGCCGACGAAGAAAATTGGCAGGCTTGCACGCACAAATGGAATCCTTCGCCCGAAGCGAAAAAAGCTTATCACAAACTAGCGCGCCTTATTCATCCCGATTTAGCAATCGATGCGGAAGAACGCGACCGTCGGCATACGCTGATGTCAAAACTCAACGACGCATACGCCGACGGCGATCAAAATCTGTTGAATAAATTGGTCGAAGAATACCGTGACAGCCCTGAACTCGTCAAAGGCGATTCGATTGGCGATCAATTAATCCGCGTCATTCGGCAAATTTCGCAAGTTACAACCCGCTTGAAAGAACTTCGCGCCGAAAAACTCGAAGTTTCACTTTCCGAACTTTACATTTTGCGCGAAAAAGTCCGCGCCGAAATGCTCGAAGGTCGCAATCTGCTCAAACAAATGGCGGAACGCACGAAAACTCACATTTTGAAATCCGAAAGACGGCTGGCAAATCTCCGCAACGTCAATGCCGCCGTCGAAAACGATATTAAAGAAAGATTCGGCTTGGATGTTTCGGCGTTTCGCTAGTAAAATCTGATATTCTTTGAAAGAATTTGATAAAATTTTTTGGTTACTATGCAAAACGATCATGAAATCAACAAAGAAAATGTCAACCGTTTTTTGTGCGAAAATTGTGGCGCGAATATGGTTTTTGATCCGAAAAACGGCAAGTTGACTTGTCCGTATTGCGCTCATTCGCAGGAAATTATCGCTGACGGCACGGTTGATGAACGTCCGCTTGAAGAATTTCTCCAACGCGGAATGCAGAATTTGCAACCGATGGCGCGTGAAGCGATGCAAGTTGGCTGTAGCAGTTGCGGTGCGATTGTCAATTTTACGCCGCCCGAAACAGCGACGCAATGCGATTTTTGCGGTGCGAAAATCGTTGCTCAACCGAAAGCCGCCGATCCTTTAGTTGCGCCCGAAGGAGTTTTGCCTTTTTGCGTAACACCGCCGCAAGCCGTCTCAAATTTTAATAAATGGCTGTCGTCGCTATGGTTTGCGCCGAGCGCGTTGAAAGATTTAGCCCGCGCCGACAAACTCAGCAGTGTTTATATTCCGTATTGGACTTACGACGCACAAACTTACAGTCAATTTTCAGGCGAACGCGGCGAACATTATTACGACACGGAAACTTATTACGAAGACGGCGAACAAAAAGAACGTCAGGTGAGAAGAACCAATTGGTATTCGACAAGCGGTTCAGTCGAACGATTTTTTGACGATGTTTGCATTCCCGCGACCAAATCTCTGCCGCAAAAATATCTCGACAAACTCGAACCTTGGGATTTTGGCGAACTCAAATCTTACGAACCGGCGTATCTTTCAGGACACAAAGCGCAGACTTATCAAGTCGCTCTCGACGAAGGCTTTGAGCGTTTCAAAGTAATCGCTGACGGTGTAATTAGTTCCGATGTCAGGCAAGCCATTGGCGGCGACGAACAGCGCATTCACAATGTTTCAACTCAAATTTCAAACCCGACTTTTAAGCATTTGCTGTTGCCGATTTACGCCGGCGCATTTCAGTTTGGTGGCAAAACATTTCAAATCGTCGTCAACGGCAGAACCGCCGAAGTGCAGGGCGAAAGACCTTACAGTTGGTTTAAAATCGGCTGTTTGACGGCGGTGATTTTTGCCGTGATTTTATTTATCGTGATCATAATTTCTATTTTGCGATAACGCTTCAACGCCAAACTAAAATATTTTCGGATATGCAACAAAACAGGCTCTACTCAATTTGAGAAATATGTTTAATCGTGTCTAATAATAACTGTCAGGACGAAAATTCTTTGACAATCTAAAAAGCTGTTTGGGAACGTGAGAATTTGCCTGCTAAACAAACTAAAGACGCTAAAAAAATTAAAATCTAAGTTCACTTTGCTCTAAAGTGAACTTGAAATGCGACAAAGTGAACTCACTTTGCGGCAAAGTGAACTTGACATGGAGCAAAGTGAACTTGATATGCCGCAAAGTGAACTTGAAATGGAGCAAAGTGAATTCACTTTGCGACAAAGTGAGCTTGATATGCGGCAAAGTGAATTCACTTTGCGACAAAGTGAGCTTGATATGCGGCAAAGTGAATTCACTTTGCGACAAAGTGAATTCACCAGAC
>JANOXW010000280.1:0-12952 GCA_031418635.1 Acidobacteriota bacterium | reverse complement strand
GCGTAAAATGTTTTCGGAAACGGATTTTGGTGATGAATTCGTCTTCGCTTTTGGCTAATTGTTTGTAGCCGAGATAGAAATCTTTGAGTGCAATGGTTCGAGTTTTCGGAGTTAAACCATTCGCTACCGCAGGCGGTTCTGACAATTCAATTTCCGCATCAAGCGCGAGAAACCACATCGTCATATCACCGATTGGTGAAGCGTTGACGAAGTTTCCGGCGAGCGTCGCCATATTGCGAATCGGTGTTGATGAAACGAGTTTGAGCTGCTTATAGAGATTCGGAAAAAAATTATTTATCGTTTCGGATTCGAGCAAATCAGTAACAACGGTTGACGCGCCAATTTCGATAAAATCGTCGGTTTTTTTGATAAATCTTAGCTCCGAATTATCAAAAAGATTTTCCGATTCGGCATAAACCATTTCTTCGGGACGTTGAACATATAAATCAGTTCCGCCGCTGACGAATTTCAGATTTGGGATTTCAGATTTCAGATTTTCAATTCTTTCTTTGATGTTTGAAAAATATTTGGGAACGATTTCTTTTTCGATTGCAGAATTTAACCAGCCCGCTAACACAGGCGGTTCTGACTTGTTGCACAATCTCAAAGCGGCGCGTTCGATAGACTTGTAACCTGTGCAACGGCAGATATTTCCGTCAATCGCTGAGATTGCCATTTCATTTGTTTTTGGTGTGTCGTCAATGCAAAAATTCGTCAAAGACATCACAAAACCGACCGTGCAAAAGCCGCATTGCGTTCCCGATTCTTCGACCATCGCGCTTTGAACTTCGGTCAATTCGCCGTTTTCCTTGTTGATTCCTTCGACTGTAACGATGTGTTTGCCGTTCGCATTGGCAATCGGCATCAAACACGAAGTTTGTGTGCGATATTTTACTTTTTCACCGTTTAATTCGCCAACCAAAATCGTGCAAGCACCGCAATCGCCTTCACGACAACCGATTTTCGTGCCTTTTAAATTTTTGTGATAACGCACAAAATCCAAAACCGTCGAGCCTTTCGGCAAATCGGTTTCGATGGTTTGGTTGTTCAAAATAAACTTTATCATAAATGGATAATGGATAATGGATAATAAATAATGGATAATTTTTTATTTTCCACTATCCATTATCCGTTACTAAAATTTCCGAATCAAAATTACGCCGACCATAACCAATGCCGCGCCGAGAACGCGCCAGATATTTAAAGGTTTTTCGGGAACATTGAGCCAGCCGAAATGGTCAATCGCCAAAGCTACTAATAATTGTCCGCCGATTGCCGAACTAAACGCCAACGCAACGCCGATGCGCGGCACAACCGTTGCCATTACGACCACGAAAAATGCGCCCAAAAATCCGCCAATCCAAGCCACCAAAGGCGCGTTTTTTGCTAAAGCCAAACTACTTAAAGAAACGCCCGTTACAAGCATTAAAACAAAAAGCACAATCGTTCCGACCGCGAATGAAATAAACGCGGCGGCAATCGGGCTGCTCACATAATCTGCCAATTTGCTATTGACGGTTGCCTGCGTTGCCATCGCTATTCCGGTCAACATTGCCAGAAAAATGAAAAGATAATTGTTAAAAAATGAACTCATTTTTAAGTGCAAAACGGAAAGTGGAAAGTGGAAAATGAAGAAATAATTTTCTACTTTCCACTTTCCGTTTAATATTTGGTTTTGTCCGATTTATTTGCCCAATGTTTAAAAACCGCTAAGCCTTCGTCGCGTAGAAAATTGATGCTTTCGATATGACGGGCTTCAATCGGGCGTTCGATTTCTTCGTAGATAAATTGGTCGTCAAAACCGATATTTGCCGCGTCCTCGCGGGTGCAGGCAAAGAAAATTTGTTTCGGACGCGCCCAGTAAATCGCGCCCAGACACATCGGGCAAGGTTCACAAGATGTATAAATTACACAATCTTCAAGTTGAAAAGAATTTAAATTTTGACAGGCGTTTCTGATGGCGACGATTTCGGCGTGTGCCGTCGGGTCGTTGGTCGAAGTTACACAATTGTAGCCTTCGCCGACAATTTCGCCGTTTTTGACGACGACTGCGCCGAATGGTCCGCCGCGTTCTGCGTCAACGCCCGTTTGCGCCAAACGAATTGCCGTGAGCATAAAATGCTCGTCTTGTTCTGTCATTTATTTTAGGTTTCAAGTTTCAAGTTTCAAGTTTCAAGTTATAGGATTTAACCTGAAACCTGAAACTTGAAACCTGAAACCCAAGTTCTATCGCGGTTTTACTTTTATCTCAAAAAGGTTTTTCCAATTCTTTCCTGTTACAAAAATTCTGTCATTGTTTGCGTCGTAAGCAATTCCGTTGAGCGTGTTTTCGCTATCGCGTTCAACATCGTCGGGCGAAATTCCGTCTAAATCAATCCAACCGAGAATTTTGCCGTTGTTTGGGTCAATTCGCACAATATAATTCGGTTTGCCGAGAATTGGCGGATCTTCAGAATGCCAAATGTTTGCCCAAAGTTCGCCTTTGATAAATTCGAGTTCGTTGATTTGCATCAGCGGTTTGCCGTCTTCGCGCAGGACGACGAGAGTTTTGATGGTTTGAAAAGTTTCGGGGTCAACCACGCGGATAACGTGCGTGCTGTCAGTCATAAAAATATTTTTGCCGTCGTTGGTCATTCCCCAACCTTGACCTGCGTAATTAAATTCTCGGAGCAGTTTTAAAGTGTCCGCTTCATAGACAAAACCTCTGCCTTCTTGCCACGTCAATTGATAAATTTTCCCGTTCAGAATAGTTGTGCCTTCGCCAAAACTGCTCGTCGGCAGTTTGACTTGCTGAACAATTTTGCCGCTTTCGAGTTCGACTCGTCGCAAATCCGATTTGCCTTCGCGTCCGGTGCTTTCATACAAAAATCCGTTGTAAAAAAACAAACCTTCAGTAAATGCGTTTTGGTCGTGCTTAAATTTATTAACAATTTCGTAGGTGTAAATCGGCAAACCCGAATCTGTTTTCGCCGAATTTGTCGGCGTTTTGTTGACGTTTGTGTTGGTATTCGGACGCGCCGTTTTTTTGTCGCACGCCAAAGATAAAATTAGAAAGATAAATATAAAATAAAGACGCATATTTTTTTAATTCCAGATTCCAAATTCCAGATTCCAGATTCCAAATTTTTAACTTTTAGTTTTTATTTGGAATTTGGACTCTGGAATTTGGAATTTTTAAGTGCTTTTTCAATCGCGTTTCTAAAACTTTCCGCTGAAAGTTCGCGGACTTTTACGCCGTTGACGAAAATTGTCGGCGTTCCCGTAATGCCGTAGATTTTGCCATCCGCCATATCTTTGCGAACATCGGCGGCATATTTTTCGCTCTCCAAGTCTAAATCAAATTGCTTTTGATTTAAACCCAAATCGGCGGCGTATGTTTTGAGCGAAGCCGTATCCAACGCATTTTGATTTTTATACAAAACTTCCGTGTATTCAAAAAACTTACCTTGCGCGTGTGCCGCATTTGCCGCAAGTGCGGCACGAAAAGCGTTTGCGTGAATGTTGGTCAAAGGAAAGTCGCGCACGATAAAACGGATTTTATCGCCGTAACCCGCCAAAACTTTTTGCAAAACCGGATGCACCGCCGAACACGCCGGACATTGAAAATCGGTGAACATCACCACTGTTACAGGCGCGATTTGTTTGCCTTTTGACGGCTGATTTTCCGTCGAGATAATTTGCACAATCGGCGCAGGTTCTTTTAACAAAAATTTCGCGTTGTATTTTTTGAAAAGTCTGTCGCGCAAATCATTTTCCAATCGCGCCCGTTCTTCATCGGAAAATTCGTGCAATTTGTCGGTAATCTCACGCGCCATAAAATCGCTGGTGGCAACATCTTGCGCTTTTGCTTCGACAACAACCAGAGTCGAATAAACGATTTGTTCAAGCGATCCGCGCAGTTGGTCGTAAAAATCCGCTTCGAGATCATAAAGCGTCTGTTTATTTTTTGCCTCAAAATTTGCCACTGTAATCTGTTTGCCAGCGACGGTTGCCAAAACTTCAAACGGTTTCAGATTTGGCGCGTTGACATCTTTGCCAATCGCTGTTTTATATTTGACCTTTAAATCCGAAAGATACTCTGCCACAGCCTTTTGTTCGGGTTCGCGGCGCAGATACGCGACAATTTGCGGACGAACTTCTGTCAAAGTTTTATCGCCGATAGTGGCTTGATTTGCGTCGTAAATTTTCTGAATTTCATCGTCGGTTGGTGCGGAAATTTTGTTTGTAACTTCCGTTTCGATAAGTTTTTCCACCGACAATGCACGCGCCGACGATTCCGCTTCAAACAAAGCGTCCGCGATTTGCTGTTCGAGCATCGCCCGACGAATTTCGTCAACCGTTTTCGGCAGATTTTCAAACGCCTCACGCACTTCAGGTGCAAGGTCTTTCGATGTAAATTTTTGCCCGTTCGCCGTCGCCAAAACTTCATCAGCTTTTTGGGCAAATAGCGAAAAAGTTAATATCAATAAACAAAAAAATATTGCGATAATTTTCATAAATCTATAATTTTGGGAAACACTTTAAATGCAAATGTGCGACGTTATATTATTTTATTATACTCAAACTTTATCAAATCTTTTGAAACGCGAACCGCTTCATTTTCATTTGGTTCACCGAAAATTTCAGGATGAAAAATCTTTGCTAAAATCTCCACGCCGTCAACGATGCGTGGCGCGGGACGCGAAAAATACGAACTTGCGTCCATTGCCCAAATTTCATTATTTTGAAATGCGGGAATTTTTTGAAAAGATTCGGGAAAAGTTGTCTGTGGTAATTGTCGCAAAATGTCTTTGATGTAATAACCGCACGGAATTAAAACCAAAATCTCAGGCTGTTCATCAATAATTTCCTGATAAGTTGTCGTTACCGATTTTTCACCTGCCGTGCCAAGCAGACAATTTCCGCCCGCGATTTCAACCTGTTCCGGTGTCCAATGTCCGGGCGCAAACGGCGGCTCAATCCATTCGAGCAAAAATGATTTTGGATTTTGGATTCTGGATTTTGAATTTTCTGCGGCTTCTGAAATGCGTTCACGAACTTTGTCGAGGCGACTTTGTAGGTTTTTGATAACTTCTTCGGCTTTTTCGGAAACGCCGCAAAGTTCGCCGACGGTTTTGATATTTTGGAAAACATCTTCAATCGTATTCGGTTCTAAAGAAACGACTTTGGCATCGGCAACATACATTTTCGCGGCTTTTTGCACGATTTTATAACTGACGGCACAAACGTCGCAAAGTTCTTGCGTAATTATCAAATCGGGCTTTAATTCTTGTAAAAGTTGCGTGTCCAAATCATAAATCGAACCGTGTCCGTCAAGTTGTGAACGCACAGCGTGGTCAATTTCCACGCTCGACATCGTTTCGTGCGAAATTCGACTTGCCGTCAAATGCGGTTTATTAACAATTGACAACGGAAAATCGCACTCGTGCGTGATGCCGACGAGATTTTCTTCCAGCCCCAACGCACATACGATTTCGGTTGCCGAAGGTAATAACGAAACGATTCTTAGCTCTGATTTATTCTGCATAAATTTTAGTTTGAACCAACTGAAAGCCGTGCTTGATTAAATATAATTAGTCGGACAAATTTGACGGTAAAAATTTAATTGACTGTCAAAAACTCATTATTATATCGTATTTTACTTTCTAAACAAGGCTTTGAACAATGAATGAACCGATTATGAAAGAATTTGTTTATTAAAACTATTCTCTGAAAATCTGTCAAATTATTATGTTTGGCGCAAAATTGATATATTGATACACTTAATTTTGCAGTTTCTGCCAACTTTAGAAGATAAATTTAACCTGGATGGACAATAAAACTTCGCCGGTAAAAAAACGAAAAACGCCTTGGTTGCTTGGTGTTTTGGTTTTTACTTTGCTGACGGTTTTGGTTCTACTTCAATCGTCCAATCTTTGGAAAAGTTTTTCGGTTGAAACTGCCAGCGATACGATTTTGCTTTACGCGCTGTCTTCGCTCAACTTTTTTGCGTTTGTTATTTTTGCGTTTATTTTCATCCGCAGTTTGCTCAAACTCCGCCGTGAACGCCGCGCTCTGCAACTCGGCTCAAAAATCAAATCGCGTCTTCTTTTGTATTTTATCGCCGTCAGTCTGTTGCCGATAATTGCGATGGCGGTTTTTTCGTATCTGTTTATGAATCGTGCGCTTGAGCGTTGGTTTGCCTCGATTCCCGACAATGTTATTCGTGAAACGCGGCAGATGCAAAATCAATCTGTTACCGACCAAATCGTGAAACTTCGGCAAACCGCGCAAATGCTCGGAAGTTTGATGGAAAATCAGACAATTGATAATCAAAAATTGGAAAGACTTGTCGAAGCGGGAAATTTGACTTGTCTGCAAATCCTCGCGTCAAACGGTGAAATTGTAGCTGAAAGCACGAAAAACCTGTCCTTAGAACAAAAAGCTGAATTTGATAAAACTCTCCAACTTGCAAATCAAAATCTTTTTGATACGGCAAATTTGGCGGATGGAAAAGGTTTCGATGTGGCAACCACAAAACTGACTGACGGAAAAATATTGGTTGTCGTGTCTGATTTGCGTCCTAACGAAAATGTCAGTCAAGTCGTTGAAAATTCGTTGGCTGAGTTTGATAAATTGAAGCAAAAACAAGTTACGATACGCCAAATGGGACTTTTAACGCTTGGTGTTTTGACGTTTTTGTTGATTTTCGCTTCGTCGTGGACGGCGTTTTATGTTGCCAAAGGTTTGACCGTTCCGATCAGAGCGTTGGCGGAAGGCGCGGACAAAATTGCGCGTGGCGATTTGGCGCATCGCGTTGATGTTTTGGCGGAAGACGAACTCGCCTTACTCGTTTCGGCATTTAATCAAATGACGGATAAATTGGAGGAAAACTCCGCCGAACTCGGAGAACGCCGAAAATATATCGAAACTATTTTGCAATCGCTTTCGACGGGCGTGATTTCTTTTGACGGCAAAAATCGCGTAACGACCATCAATCAAGCGGCAATCGAGATGTTCAAACTCGAAGATGCGGATTTTACGCAGTTCGAGTTGGGCAAAGTTGTCAACGAAGAAAATCGCGTTATTTTGGAAAGACTTATTGCGCGGGCAAAACGCATCGGACAAGCAAGCGAACAAACCACGTTGCAACGCGAACAAGCTAACGGTCCAAATGGCGCAACCAACGAGAGTTTGCCTGTTGCGCTGACAGCGACGGCTTTGCCGAAAACGATTGATAATGAAGTTGGTGTAGTTTTGGTGATTGAAGATTTGTCGGAACTCATCACGGCGCAACGCGCTTCGGCGTGGCAGGAAGTAGCGCGACGAATGGCGCACGAAATCAAAAATCCGCTGACACCGATTCAACTTTCCGCCGAACGCATCGCTAAACGCTTTGCTCAAGTCCAAAATCCAAAGTCCAAAGTCCAAAGCCAATTGCAAACCGACTTTGGACTTTGGACTTTGGACTTTGGACAAACGAGCAAGGTGATAGACGAAAGCACCGAAACGATTCTGCGCGAAGTTAATTCGCTAAAAACAATGGTTGACGAATTTTCCCGCTTTGCGCGTCTGCCGAATGTGAAATTGGAAAGTGGAAAATTAAACGAAATTATCGAACAATCGGTTGTGCTTTTTGAAGATCGTTCTTCGGATGTGCAAATCATTTCGACATTAGCGGAAAATCTACCAAAAGCTCTTTTTGACGATGAACAAATGCGGCGCGTGTTGGTTAATCTCATCGAAAATGCGTTCGAGGCTTTTGATGAGGCACAAACAGATAAACAAATCTATGTCAAAACTTTTCACGACGCGGCGCGGGATTTAATCGTCGCAGAAGTTTCCGACAACGGCAACGGCATTGCACCCGCCGATTTGAACAAACTTTTTCAGCCTTATTTTTCCACCAAAGGACGCGGCACGGGTTTGGGCTTGGCAATCGTGCAGAGAATCGTCAGGGAACATCACGGAAAAATAAAAGCAGTTGCCAATAAACCGAACGGCGCAAAGTTTATTATTGAAATACCTGTTTCGGCATAAATAATTTATTTTCAAATAAAAAAGCAGCGATTTTCCTTAATTGGTATCGCCACTTTCATTTTTGTTTGACTCAACTTTAAATTTGCGTAATCCGTTTTTAACTTTCGCTGTCCGATGGTTGTTGCGACCATTTTTTGACGACCAAATCGGCAACTCGTTCGGCGATTGCTTCGATTGTTTCCGGCGATAAATTCATAAATTCGGGCGCAGTGCTTGTCGGTTCAGTTTCTTCAGACTCAATCGGTTCAGATTGTCGTATTTCCGCAAATTCGGCGGGAGTTTCTTCCGGTTCGATTTTATATTCTTCCGGCTCAACAGACGCGACTTGAAAATTGGGAAAATCCTTTTTTTCACGCGGCGGAAGTTCAAGCAGATTTATTTCGTCAAGGTCTAAAACCGAAGCGACTTCGGGCATTGGAACAAGTTCCGAGGTTTCCAATGTCGGTGCAAATTCGCTTTCATCCGTAAACGCGGGTTCACTTTCATAAACTTGTGAATGCTCAGGCTCATCCGGCGTTTCCGGCTCAAAAAATTGTTGTTCGACAACTTCTTGCGGCTCATAAATCGCCTCATCGTCGGAAGTTTCCGGTTCTATTGTTTCTATTTCGTCAGATGTTTGCGCCTGTTCCGAGAGTGGCTCATCTACTAATTCATAACCTTTTTCTTCCGATGAAACTGTTTCATCTTCGGCAGATGGCACAGTAATATCTCTATATTCTTGCGTGGTCAAAGGTTGGGTTTTTGCAAAATCAGCTTCTGATTCGTAATCGGTGGAACTTTCCAAGTCAGACTGATACGGACTTCTAAGGGTTGTCGGCGGAACCTCGGCGAATGATTGTTCGACAGATTCTGATTCAAATTTTTGTGGCTCATCAACCGGCACTACGCCGATTTGATTAGTTTGAATCATTTCATCATCCATTCCCGCGTCGCCTAGTTGGGCGGCGGCAGTTTCCATATAAATGGGTTCATGCGATTCTGCTTCTTCAGCAGTTTCGTTCTGTGTTATTTCTTCAACGCTTGCCGGTTCTTCGCCGTTGGTAGCATCAAGCAGGTCTGTAACCATATTCACCAATTGACGAATTGACTGAAACGGCTTAGTTAAATAATCATCTGCACCGACGCGACGCGCTTCTTCTTCATCAAACGGTTCAAATGAACCGACCAGCAGAATCACCGGAATTTTCCGCGTTTCATCATCTTGCTTAATCATTTCGCAAATCCGGTAACCGTCTGCCCCAGGCATATTAACGTCTGCCATTACCAAATCGGGCATAACTTCGACGAATTTTTGCATTGCCGCATCACCGTCGCCAACAGTGATTACTTCAATTCCTTCATCAGCAAAAGTTAAATTAACGACTTTTTGAATCGTTATCGAATCGTCCGCCAATAGCAGTTTTCGTTTTGACACAGTTGTTTTGCTCCTTCAATCGAACTACCAGAAATTTATTTTGGGAAATTTGTTTTTTTGAAAGCTATCATTAACAATAAAATTCGTCAAGAAACATCAGCATTTATTTACCCTAAATCTTTATGCACAAACATCCGAAGTATTGTTTGTAATTGCGAAGTTGTAAAGGGCTTGGGAAGAAAAGCGACTGCGCCTGCCGTAAAACTCTCGCTTGACAGACGTGGATTCTGTTCTGCCGTCATCATAATCACCGGAATTTTCATCAGACGTTTTTCCGATTGCATATATTTAACAAGTTCCGTGCCTTGAATATAGGGCATCACGACATCGAAAATTGCCGCCGCAAAAATTTCACCTGAGTGCAGAAGTTTATACGCTTCTTTCCCGTCGCGTGCCGAAACAACCATATAGCCTTCTTTTTCCACTACGACTTTGACCAGTCTCAGAATTGCTGGGTCATCATCAGCTACTAACACTTGTTTTGGTACGTCGCTTTGATCTTCACTCATTAAATTTCCCCTGCTTGTTAATGCAACAATGATTATCTTATCAAAACATCTATTAATTTTACGAACTTGATATGCTGTTTTTAATTGAGCGATAACTTTGCCGCTAGTTTGATTGCCGTTTTCATACTTGAAGCGTCCGCGATGCCTTTTCCGGCAATGTCAAAAGCCGTGCCGTGGTCAACTGACGTTCTGACTAATGGCAAACCGAGTGTTACGTTGACCGCCGCGCCAAATGAAAGGCATTTTACGGCAATCGTTGCTTGGTCGTGGTAACAGGAAATAACGCCGTCGAATTCGCCTCGAAAACCGCGTAAGAAAATTGTGTCAGACGAAAATGCGCCGGAAACGTCTATGCCGAATTTTTCACGACACTCAGCAATCGCCGGCAATATCTCATCTTTCTCTTCCGTGCCAAACATTCCGCCTTCGGAAGCGTGTGGATTTAAACCCGCAACTGCCAGACGCGCATCTTTTTTTAAGAGCTTGGAAATTTCACGATGGGAAAATCTTATCAACTCAACCAACTTTTCTTTTTTGACTAAGGCAATCGCCTCAAGCAATGAAACGTGCGTTGAAAGCAAAACGACACGCAGGTTTTCAGCAAAAAAACTCATCGCAAATTCCCGTGTGTCAGTTAAAAATGCTAAAAATTCCGTGTGTCCGGGAAAATCGTAACCACCCAAGTTTATTGACTTTTTGCTGATTGGTGCGGTGGCAATCGCGTCAATTTTTTTCTCGCGCCACAATTTTACGGCGATTTCGATATATTCGGCGGAAGCCTTGCCCGTAACGGCTGAATCTTCACCGATCTTTATTTTATTTGGTAGATTTTTTAAATCGTAAATCGCTATTTGGTCGGCAAATTTTTCGACGACTTCGACAAAATCAAACTTTAATTCTAAATCCTTCGCAGTTTGTCGAACAAATGCACCGTCGCCGATAATTAACGGCTGACAAATAGTTCTCAAATCTTCGTCGGCAAGAGCTTTAAGAATAATTTCCGCCCCGATTCCGGCGGCATCGCCCATCGTTATTGCAATACGCGGCAAAGTTTTATTCAAAATCATCTCACTTGCCTTAAAATTCACGAAACTAATGTTTTTACTTTTTGCTTTTTACTTTTGCCTTTTCACCTTCCACTTTTTCTTCTGCCTTATACATATACTTGATATTATGTTTAAGAATCAAAAGATTTGGCGCGTCTTGACGGTTAATTTTCAAAGCCTCGATGTCATACCACTCGATTGTGCCTTCGATCTCTTCACCATCCAGCAGAACAACAAGCATCAATGTATGCGAGTCTATTTGTTTCTTATAGTAATAAGTTTCGGCATTAGTTTCGGCAGGTGGCGGCAGTTTTTTGCGAACTTCCGCCACATTCGCCTGACGTGAAAAATTTGGCGTATTGTATTTTTCTCTCATAAATTTAATCAATCATCAAAAAGAGATTTTCTCTCTAATCTCTATTCTTCAATCCGCTTGTCGGCGAATAAATGTCGGGACATTTATATCTTCATCTCTTTTGACATCCGACGGTTTAGCGGGCGGAAACATACTCGGCGAAAAACTTTCGGGTTGGACGGTTGGCATAATCAGCGTTTGCGGCATTGCAATTGCCGCTTGATTGTCAAAACCGGTAGCAATCACGGTTATTTTTACCGAATCTTTCATAGATTCATCAAAAACCGTCCCAAAAATGATGTTCGCGTTTTCATCAGCTTCGGCGTGAATCAGCGAAATTGCTTCTTCAATCTCATCAAGCGGCATATCTTTTGAGCCGGTGATATTGATAAGTGCGCCACGCGCTCCTTTAATCGAATTTTCTTCGAGCAGTTTTGAATCAATCGCCGTCTTCATTGCCTTAACCGCCGCACCTTCGCCGCTTCCGTATCCGATGCCCATCAATGCCACGCCCATTCCTTGCATGACACTTTTGACATCGGCAAAATCGAGATTGATAACACCCGAAACGGTTATCAAATCCGAAATACCTTGCACGGCTTGAAGCAGAATATCGTCAGCCCGGCGAAATGCGTCAATAATCGAGATTTTTTCTTCGACATCTTTGAGTTTTGAATTCGGAATCGTAATTATCGTATCAACACAGCCGCGCAATTCGGCTAAACCCTGATCGGCTTGGCTCATCCGCTTTTTGCCTTCGACGGCAAAAGGTTTTGTTACGACAGCGACGGTCAACGCGCCGAGTTCGATAGCGAGTGCCGCAATCACGGGCGCGGCACCGGTTCCTGTTCCACCGCCTAAGCCGGTTGTAACGAAAACCATATCCGCGTCTTGCAGCACATCAATTATTTTATCGGTATCGGCGATTGCCGCTTCGCGTCCGATTTTTGGGTTTGCGCCCGCACCGAGTCCTCGTGTCAAATCGCTTCCGAGTTGAATCTTGACCGGAGCTTTCGAGTCGTTGAGAGCTTGCACGTCCGTGTTGACGACGATAAACTCAACGCCTTTTATTCCCGCGTCAATCATTCGATTGACCGCGTTACTCCCGCCGCCGCCAACACCTATCACCACAATTCTTGCGCCTATGATTGGTGATTCTTCAAAAGCTATGTTTATTTTTTTATTATTATTACTCATTGCTAAACCATTCGTTGTCATCATTTATGATTCCCCTTTCTGCTAAATTTAATTGCTAAAACAACTTGCGAAAGAATTTCGAGAGAATTTGCAATTTCAACAAGATATTGTGTGTCTGGCGAAGAAGCATACAAAATTTGGGACAAAAAATCTAGTTGAAATATTAAATTTATGTAAATTTACCGAAATTTCTCTCTAAAACTTTCAAACCATTCCGCGACTTTGCGCGTCGGCGATTTTCCGCCGACGTTTTGTTCACGAATCTGTGAACGCATCGAAGAAAGCGCAAGTCCGCTGGCAACTGCCCATTCGGGACTTTGCACTTCGTCAAGCAGACCGCCAAAATGTTTTTCTTCCAAAAAACCGAGCCGCGTCGGTGCATCAAAAACCTGTTCGGCAATCTCGACCATTC
>JANOXW010000279.1:0-3427 GCA_031418635.1 Acidobacteriota bacterium | reverse complement strand
TAAGTCCTGTGCGTCTACCTATTCCGCCACCCAAGCACAGCAAAAAGATTAGCACGAGTTAGTTTGAAGTTCAAAGTTGCCAACTCATAATTCTTTGCGGGCAACCAGCCGAATAAAAATGACAAATTAGCAAATTATTGTAATACTGTTGACGGAAACTTTTTTGCTGAACTAAATAAAATGGAACAAATTGCTTGGATTTTATGGACGGTTTTGGGCGTTGGTTTAATCATCGCTGAAATTTTTACATTCGGATTTGTCCTATTTTGGTTTGGCATCGGCGCACTCGTGGCGGGATTTGCAGGTTGGTTAGGCGTTCCGTTCGGGTTACAATTTTTGATTTTTGCCGCGGTTTCGATTGTCTTAACGGTGATGTCGCGGACGATTTTTGCCAAGTATTACGCACACGATGCCGAAAATGCGTTAAAGATGGGCATTGATGCGATGCCCGGACAGATTGGCACGGTAACTTCTGCCAGCAAAGGCGCGTTAAATGAGGGCGCGGTGAAAGTTTATGGATCAACCTGGACGGCTTTTCCGATAGATAGTTCGACGCTTCTCATCGAAGGCGAAAAGGTCGAAGTTGTCCGTGTGCAAGGCTCTTCAATTTATGTTCAGAAGACGGAAGACTCTAAAAAACTGCCCGAATGGAGAAAATAAATATAGTGAAAAACTAAAAGTGAAGAGTGAAAAGTTTTCAAAACTTCTTCACTTTTAGTTTTTCACTGTAAAATCTCTCCTGTGTCTTGTTCGGCAGTATCGTGAATTCCAAAATCTAATTGTTGCACACGAACTGCTTCATCGGATGGTTCTGGCAAACTGCTTCCCGTAAGTTTGGCAATAATCAACGTGATATTGTCCTCACCACCGCGTTCGTTGGCTAATTTGACGAGTTCGGCGCAAGCCATTTTTAATTGACTAAGATTTTCCAAAATAATTCTCTGCATATCCTCACTGCCGAGTTTATTTGATAAACCGTCGCTACATAGCAATAAAATATCATCGCGTTGCGGCATCAACCGTGCTGCCACCGGATAAATCTCGTTTTGTGCGCCTAAGGCTTGTAGAATGACGTTTTTGAGTGTGTGGGTTTCGGCTTCTTCGGGAGAAATCTGGTTTGCATCAATCAGTTGTTGGACAAGCGACTGGTCTTTAGTTACTTGAGTTATGTAACCGTTACGAACTAAATATGCCCGACTGTCGCCGACTTGGATTAAATCGACGGCTTCGGGTGTGATACCAATTCCGGTAAAGGTTGCGCCCATTCCTTGATATTGCGGGTCGGAACGTCCTTGTTGATGAATCAAATGATTGGCATAAACGGTTGCTTCATAAAGTTTTCCAATTAAGGAATTATTAAGCGCGTCAGGTGAAATAGTTTTTTCGGGATCCATATCCAAAAAACTTTCGCTGACGGTTTCGACTGCCATTTGACTGGCGACTTCGCCTGCTAAGGCTCCGCCCATACCGTCTGAAACGGCTAAAACTACACCGATTTCATCAATTTCAAATTGTTGCGATTCGATAATAAAATCACCCGGATCTTGCGAACTTGTCCAAAGATTCGCGTCCGAGATTTGCAATAACAAATAATTGTCTTCATTACCTTTGCGAACACGCCCGATATGCGACGTAGCATGTGTTTCTACAATTAACATAATTTACTTAAAAGTTTCAGGTTTCAAGTTTCATGTTATTTTTGACCTGAAACCTGAAACTTGAAACTTCTTAACCGAGTGCTTGGTCTAAGTCCGAAATAATATCTTCCACGTCTTCGATGCCAACCGAAACGCGCACTAAACCTTCGGTAATTCCGAGTTGGTCGCGTTTTTCCGTCGGCACGGAAGCGTGAGTCATTGTTGCCGGATGCGAAATTAAACTTTCAACTCCGCCTAAACTCTCCGCTAAAGTGCAAATTTTAACACCTTCCAAAACCTTTTTGGCATTATCAAGCGAACCCGTTTCAAAAGCAACCATTCCGCCGAATCCGGTTTGTTGACGCTTTGCCAATTCGTGTTGCGGATGCGAAACCAAGCCCGGATAATAAACTTTTTGGACGTTTGGATGTTCGGCTAAAAAATTGGCAACGGCACGACCGTTTTTATCGTGCGCTTCCATCCGCACGGCTAAAGTTTTCGTGCCGCGCAAAACCAAAAACGAATCAAACGGCGAAAGAATCGCACCGATTCCATTTTGCACGAATTTTATCCAATTTGCATCTTCATCATCATTTAAGGCGACGAAACCGCCAATGCTGTCCGAATGACCGTTGAGATATTTGGTCGTCGAATGAACGACAATATCAACGCCAAAATTTATCGGCTGTTGCAAATACGGCGACATAAAAGTATTGTCGCAGACGACTCGTGCGCCGTGCGCGTGGGCAATGTCGGAAACCGCTTGCAAATCTGTAACGGTCATTACGGGATTAGTCGGCGTTTCGACAAAAACCATTTTCGTATTAACTTTAAATGCGTTTTCAACGTTGGTTGCGTCGGCAGTATCAACGTAATCAAACTCGATGCCGTAATTGGCTAAAATTTGGCTGAATAGACGAAAAGTTCCGCCGTAAGTATTATCACCGACAATAACGTGGTCGCCGGCTTTGACAAGTTTTAAACAAGCGTCAATCGCCGCCATTCCCGAAGCAAAAGCATAGCCATAGTTTGCGCCCTCAAGCGCGGCAATATTCTTTTCAAGCGCAAGGCGCGTCGGATTTTGAGTTCGCGCATATTCAAAACCTTTGTGAACTCCAAGTCCGTCTTGAGCGTAAGTCGAGGTTTGATAAATCGGCACGCTCACCGCACCGGTCGCACTGTCGGGTTCATTTCCCGCGTGAATTGCAATTGTCGAAAAACCCATAGTAAAGAGAAGAAAAATAAAATATAAAACCCGTTTGATTTTACCTTAATTTAGATGATTTAGACTAACAAAATACTTGCTTTAACGAGAAATTATGGTAACTTGCCAAAAAGAAAATTGCAAACAGGGAAAACCGTAAGCGACTATTATGAAAGTCTGCAAAATAAATTTCTTAAAGCGCGAAGCCGGAGTCGTTATGAACTATCCCGATTAAACTAAAGATAAATCACAAATTTCAGTTAGGGGGCGAAGAAGACGGTTTTCAAACGCTTTATGATGTAGTTGCGAATGTTTTTTTAGAAACATTCACTGAATAACAGATAAAGCCTAACATATTCTAAAACGGATAAAAACCGGAAGGCAAGAATATTCTTACCTTCCGGTGTAATACTTGGTTATTTTGTAACCCGTTTTTTAGGTTATTGCGGGACAAAAGCATTGGGAATCGGTTTGTCCTCGGCTATTCCGAATTGAATGCCGGTGAAGCCCAATGTGCTTTGTTGCAGATACCACACGCCGTTGGATGGACGATACACTGCCACATCCGTTCTGCCATCCCCGTCAT
>JANOXW010000278.1:0-6511 GCA_031418635.1 Acidobacteriota bacterium | reverse complement strand
ATGACGGGGATGGCAGAACGGATGTGGCAGTGTATCGTCCATCCAACGGCGTGTGGTATCTGCAACAAAGCACATTGGGCTTCACCGGCATTCAATTCGGAATAGCCGAGGACAAACCGATTCCCAATGCTTTTGTCCCGCGATAGTTTAAATCTTATCCACATTATAACTTTTGGTAGTTCTGAATTTAGCAAAAAGGACAGGCGAAAAGTCTGTCCTTTTTGTTTTACTTGCTTTACAAAGCTATTTATAAGAATTAAGCCGTAAAAATATAACCAACGATAACCTTCCAACCGGACAATTTTCTGCCGTTTTTTCTTCATCTATTTAATATTTAATTGCCCGTTAAGGAATAAATCACACCAAAAAAGTCATCTTTTTGGTAAGATATAACTAATACGTTTTCGGAAATCGCGTTAAAATTTTATTTTTAGCAACAATCAAATTCAATGAATCATAAAACTTTTTATAAATTTTTAGGCATAATTATAATTTTCTTAGCGACAACGATGCCGAATTTTGCCCAAGCCACGCGAGCCGCGATTTTTGGAACTGTAACCGACCCAAACAGTGCAATTATTCAAGGCGCAACCGTTACGGCAACGCAAGAAGCAACGAACTTGAAATTTACGACGACGACCAATAACGAAGGTAATTATCGGTTGCCGTTGTTGCCGGTTGGCGATTATGAATTTAATGTTTCGGCGACAAATTTTAAGACTTTTAAGCAAAGCAATTTGAATTTGCGCGTCGGCGATGAACGGCGGTTTGATGTTGAACTTAATGTTCCAAATGCGGATGTTTTGGTAACGGTTGAATCGCCGCCGGTTTCCGACAGCGCAACGGCAACGCTTGCGACGGTCGTTCCGGCGGAGCGTGTAACGAATTTACCGCTCAACGGACGGCAGATTCAAGAACTCGCGCTGACTGCGCCGGGCGTTTCGGCAAGCGGCGGTTTTCGTTCTTCGGCGTTTAATCAATTCGGTTTGGCAACGCCGAATGACGGCAACGGCGGCGCGTTTAATGTCAACGGTGCGTCGTCGCGTTCCAACGGATTTTTTCTCGACGGCGTGGACATCAATGTTCCCGAACAAGGTGTGATTGCCTTTCCGCCGGCGGTTGAAGCGGTGCGCGAATTTCAGATTCAAACCAGTAATTTCAGCGCGGAATACGGGCGGTATTCCGGCTCGATTATCAGTTTCGTAACCAAAAGCGGCACCAACAATATTCGCGGCAACATCTATGAATTTTTTCGCAACGACGCGCTCGATGCCAACGACCCGATAAATAAGGCAAACGGTTTGCCGCGCCCGGTTTTGAAGCAAAATCAATTCGGTTTTACTTTGGGCGCACCAATTATCAAAGACCGGTTTTTTATTTTTGGCAATTACGAAGGGAATTATGTGCGACAAGGCACGGGCGCATTTACCAGCAATCTGCCGACTGCCGAACAACGCGCCGGAATATTGCGTTACCGAAATTCGGGCGGTGTAACGCAAATCTTAAACGTCAATGTCAATCCGATTTCCGCCGCTATTTTGAACGGTTTTATTCCATTGCCGAACTCAAATTCCGTCGGCGCAAATTACATTGCCAACGGCACAAATCGCTTAAACGAAGATATTTATACTGTCCGCACCGACACTCGTTTTACCGACAAAGATTTGCTGACCGTGCGTTATACTCATGATACGCAACGACAATTTTTCCCGTTTGACATCTTTTTCGTTTCCGCTTCGCTACCGGCTTTTCCATTTCCGAATCCCGAAAAACGCACATCGTTGTCAGCGTCTTACACGCGAACGATAACACCGAATATTATCAATGAATTTCGCTTTGGATTAAATTATCAGGAAAATCCGATTCCGAGTGGAACGACGGTTGATCCGGCTTCGATTGGTTTGCCGAACGGCGCACCGCAAAATGAATTCGGGCGCGGTTTGCCGATTATTCGCGTTACGGGCTTCGGCGGCACGGGCGGACAGCCGTTGACCGACAATTTGGGCGCGTCTTTTACCAATCGCCAACTTTTTCAGTTTATTGACAACGTAACTTATCTGACAGGTAACCACACATTTAAATTCGGTGTCGAATTGCGGCGGGCGCGAATAAATTCTAATGCTTTTCGCCCGTTGCGCGGTTCGCTCAATTTTAACGGTTCGCGCAATGGCACAATAAATCCTGCTATTTCAGGCAATGCTCCGGTGGCGGCTTTGGCAGATTTTCTGCTTGGATTGCCGGCGCAGGCGACGATTTCTTCCGCCGATCCGAATCGCGTTTTTGAAACGAAAACTTTTAATGGTTTTGTGCAGGACGAATGGCGCGTTACCAATCGCTTGAATCTGAGTTTGGGTTTGCGTTATGAAATTGATTCGCCATTGAAGGACATCGGCGGTAGAATCGCCAATTTAATTCCCGGTGTCGGAAATTTCGTCGTCGGTTCAGCGCAATTGCCGCGCCTTCACCGACTCGATAAAAACAATTTTGCACCTCGTTTTGGCGCGGCTTATTTGCTAACTAAAGATGGCAAAACGGTCGTGCGCGGCGGCGGCGGAATTTTCTACGACAACGGCGTTTTGCAAGACCGTTTCGGCACGGCGCGAACTAATGCGCCGTTTGCGATTACCAATATTGACAATAATCCCGCGCCTTTTCCGGCAACCGGAAGTGCGACGACTTTTACGCGGCTTTTAGGAAGTGGTATCGCCACAGGCGCGGCTTCGATTGATTTGAATTTTCGCACGCCTTACGCGGCACAGTATAATTTGAGTGTCCAACGTGAGATTTTTTCAAATATTTTGGCGGAGATTGCCTACGTCGGACGACGCGGCATTAATCTTTCGCGGCAGGTCAACATCAATCAAATCGTCGCCGTCAACAGTCCGCAAGCGCAAATTGCGCCCGTCGGTTCGCGTCCATTTGCCGGATTAGATACGCCGCTTGCCGCGAGATTTGCCAACGACATTATTCAGCAACAATCAAGCGGACAATCAAGCTATAACGCACTGCAAATTCGCGTCGAAAAACGCTTGAGCAAAGGCAGTTCGTTCCTGGCGGCTTACACCTTTTCAAAATCTATTGACACGGCAAGCGGCATCGGCACGGGACGCGATGACCGTCCGCAAGATTCATTCAACATCAACGCTGAACGCGGCTTATCGAATTTTGACGTTCCGCAACGTTTCGTTTTTAGTTCGACCTTTGCTCTGCCGGTTGGAAAAGGGCAAAAATATTTGAACAATTTGCCAAAATTTATCAACTTTTTAATTAGCGATTGGACAACCAACAGCATTACGACGTGGCAATCGGGACAGCCATTTACGGTTACGGTTGGTTCGTTTGACGCACTGACGGGAATTTCAAATCGTCGCCCGAATTTGGTCGGCAATCCGAATGAGAATATTCCGACGGGTTTTGCTTTTAATCCGGCGGCTTTTGCCGCGCCGCTTGCCGGGCAACTCGGCAATGTCGGGCGCAACACGCAACGTGGCGACACTTTTTATAACAGCGACTTTGGAGTTTTACGAACCTTCGGCTTGCCCTTTTTGGGCGAAAATCGCAATCTCCAATTTCGCGCCGAATTTTTTAATACTAATAATAATGTCAATTTTACGTTGCCCGTAACCATACTCAGCAGTTCGGCTTTCGGACGCTACACGAGCAACGCTACGTCGCCGCGTGTGATACAATTTGGCTTGAAGTTTAACTTCTAAAAGAGTTTCAGGTTAAAGACAAAAACTTGAAACCTGAAACTAAAAAGAGATATGCGACAAAATCAAGATTGGATATTTCCACTTTTTACCGACCACGACCAATATAGTCGGACGATGGAAAAATTCTCCGATTTTCATCTTTACACCGGCTCGAAATGTAATCGTGAGTGCGATTTTTGCATTGTTTCGGGCAGACCTGACGGTTGGTATCAGCCGCTCACGACGGAAGTTTTAGACGCGGCATTGGAGGTTATCGAGATGGATTCGACCGTCAAATTTTACGGCGGCGAACCGACCATTGATGTCAAAAATCTGACTTGGGCGATGAATTATCTGCGCGAAAAAGGTTTTGCAGGTTGGTTCACGATTTTCAGCAACGGCGTGTTGGCTGACCGCGTAATCGAGATTCTGGAAGCCGACGCACACGCCGATGTCGTCTTGAATTATTCGATTCTGCACGGCGAAGATGCCGACCCGATTCCGCCGAAATCTTTGCAAAAATTAAAAGCCTACGAAGCGCAAAATCCGCATCGAATTTATTCATCACACGCAGGAGTTTTTCCATATGGGCGCGGCGTGGAGTTTGTCAAAAAAGTCGGCGAATACCATATCGTTGAGCGAATGCACACTTCGCTCGATAAAAAAGTTGAAATCGGCGAAATAACCGAAGAAATTGTGCAAACCGTCGAAGAAAAAAACTTTCGCCTGTGTCCGCGCTGTCGTCCTGTCTTGCGAACCGACGGACAATTTCACGCTTGCCCGTTTGCGGTCGAATCAAACGAACCGCATTTTAATCTCGGCAAACTCGGCGAAAACGACGAAACGGAAGTTTTGGATAATTTCCAGCATTTTCTCGATTGGATTGAGGAAACTTTAGAACCCGAAGCCGAACGCTTGCAGATTCATCCGTGTTTGGTCTGCACGCACAAACTCGAAACTCTGCCGACTTTTCATCAGGCGCAAAACGGCACAAATAATTTTTAACTCTTTGTTTTTTTAAGTAAAAAACGTGAAACAAACGCACACTTGGTTTTGGCTGATTTTGCCGTCTTTGCTGTTAATCGTCTTGCTTTTTGGCGGCGGTTTATTTTTTGCGGTGGCGGGAAGTTTAGGATTTTTTGCGCCCGTCGGTGAAAGCGCGTTCACATTGGGAAATTTCGGGCGCATTATACAAGACCGCGAGATTCGTGGCGCGTTTTTTTTTACACTAATTATAACTTGCGTTTCCACTGCTTTTTCGGCATTAGGCGGAATTCTGTTAGCCGTTTGGTTGCGACGACAGATGCGGAAAAGCGCAATTTTGAAAACACTTTTACAAATTCCGCTTGCCGTTCCACATCTCGCAATTTCTCTGATTTTATTAAATTTGCTGACACCGAGCGGCATTTTTGCACGGTTTTTTTACGCCTCCGGTTTGATAAACGCGCCGTCGGATTTTCCGATTTTAGTCGCCGACGCTTATGGAATCGGCATCGTTTTAGCGTATATTTTGAAAGAAACGCCGTTTATTGCGCTCGTCGTTTTGACGGTTTTGGTGCGCGTCGGTGATGAATTTGAGCAAGCCGCGCAAACTTTGGGCGCAAGTATTTGGCAGAGATTTCGGTTTGTAACCTTACCGTTTATCTCGCCTTCGGTTATTTTTTCGTCGCTCATCGTTTGGGTTTTCATCTTCGGTGCATTTGAAGTTCCGTTTGTTTTGGGACGTTCTTATCCGACGATGTTGGCAGTCGCGGCAAACCGCAAATTTAACAGCACCGATTTGACCGAAAGACCCGAAGCCTTTGCGTTGGCAGTTTTAATGACGCTTTTGACGACGCTTTTTGTCTGGATTTATCTGAGATTTACGAGAAATATGGTGGAATCTGAAAAGACTTCGGTTTTTTAATGTTCGTAATTTTGAAAAAATCAACCAATCCAAAAACCGCTGTTGCCATTTTTAGTTTGGCAGTATCATTGCCTCTTGTCTGGCTAATCGTGCAATCTTTGGCGCGAAATTGGCGATTTCCCACGCTCATTCCTCCCGAATTGAGTTGGCGGGCATGGAATTATTTGTTCGCTTCGTCTTCGGGAATTTCGACGGCATTGCTCAATAGTTTGTTGATCGCTTTGGTGGTTACAGTTTTAGCGATTTGTCTAGCTTTGCCTGCCGCACGAGGAATTGCGCTGTATAATTTCAGAGGCAAAAATTTGGTTTTGTTCGCGCTACTTTTGCCGATTTTATCGCCGGCAATCGCTACGGCAATCGGCGGACACGCGCTTTTTTTGCGCTACGGTTTGACAGATTCTTACCTGAGCATAATTTTGGCGCATCTTGTTCCAACCGTGCCGTATTGCGTGTTGACCTTGACGGGCAGTTTTTTGCGGTTCGATGTTAATCTCGAAGCGCAAGCGCGGACTTTAGGCGCGTCCATTTGGCAGGTTTTATGGTATGTTACGTTGCCTTCGATTGCGCCGGGCATTTTTGTTTCTGCTGTTTTTGCGTTTCTGATTTCGTGGAGTCAATATTTGACCACATTGCTTATTGGCGGTGGCAAAATCATTACACTGCCGCTGGTTTTGATCGGTTTTCAACGAAGTAGCGACGAAGCCGTTACGTCTGCTTTGACTTTGATTTTTTTAATTCCGACAATTGTTTTTGTCGCCCTGACCGCGAGATTTTGGCGGGAAACTTAAAATGTAACGCCGTCGTCCCGACGGCTGTCGGGTGAGCGAGACGCTCACCCGTTCTAAAATCTGTGAGAGCGCGGGACGAACTCTCGACAGCCAGCGAGACGCTGACGTTACAACGCTTTATGTTA
>JANOXW010000277.1:0-5144 GCA_031418635.1 Acidobacteriota bacterium | reverse complement strand
GTGTGCCACGTGCGCTTTTCGGGATGGGTTTAGACGCGGAAGTGCGCGAATCGGTTGAAAACGCAATTGAAAATTATCGTTCATTAGGCGCGGAAATCGTTGATGTCGAACTGCCTAACTCAAAATATTCGATTGCGGTTTATTATATTTTGGCGACTGCGGAAGCATCTTCAAATCTAGCGCGGTTTGACGGTGTGCGTTACGGCTTTCGGGCAGAAAACGCATCCGAACTCCGCGAGATGTATATGAAAACTCGTGAACAAGGCTTCGGTGCAGAAGTCAAACGCCGCATAATGCTCGGAACTTATGTTTTATCAAGCGGTTATTACGATGCGTATTACTCCAAAGCACAAAAAGACCGAACGCTTTTGAAGCAAGATTTTCTCGATGCGTTTGAGAAATGCGATGCGATTATTACGCCGACTGCGCCAACTACGGCTTTCAAAATCGGCGAAAAGAGCGATGATCCGTTGGCAATGTATTTGAGCGATATTTATACGGCTTCGGCGAATTTAGCGGGCATTCCGGGGATTTCTGTTCCGTGTGGTTTATCTTTGGAAGGTTTGCCGATTGGTTTGCAACTTGTCGGAAAGCATTGGTCGGAAGATGTTTTATTAAATTTAGCGAGTGTTTTTGAAAATGAGTTTCCGCTTGGCGCAAAACCGAAAGTTAGTGTCAATGGTTTGTAGGAAACCGTTCAAAAATTAAAGCAAATTTCAGCATGGAGTGCGAACATCTTGTCCGCGCTCCACTTCTCAGCGAACCTTAATTTTGTGTATTACGTCGCGTTATTGCGGAATAAAAGCCGACGGCGTTGGCGTATCGCCGCTCAAGCCGAATTGATTGACGCTGACGTTTCCGTTTGTGCTTTGCATAATCCACCAATTGCCGTCTCGATAAACGGCAATGTCCGTTTTACCGTCGCCGTCATAATCGCGCGGTGTCGGAATGTCGGTTGGCAAGCCAAACTGCAACGCGCTAAAACTTCCGTTACTGCTTTGCAAGATATACCAAACAGTTGTGCTTGGTCGAAAAACCGCTCAATCGTTTTTGCCGTCGCCGTCAAAATCGAAAGCCGTGCGGTCTGTCGGTGAAGTAGGTGCAAGAGGTCCCCAATCTGGAAATAATTCGGATAAATTATCGGTGTTGGTAAGATTCTTCCGGTTGCCGCCAGTAGCGTTAATGACAAAAATATCAGCAAAAGCTTGTTCGCCAATAAGAACATACCCTGAAAAGATGATTTTCTTCCCGTCGGGTGACCATCGGGGATCGCCAATAGTATTATCTTCAAAGGCATTGCCGGTCGCCAGCAATGTTTGATTGCTTCCGTCGTCGGCATTCATTGTGTAAATAGAATTACCAAAACATAGAAAGTAATCATCTGAGAAGAAAATACAAGCGTAGTAGCGCGAAAAAGCGAGTTTCTCGCCGTCGGGCGACCAAACTGGTTTGATGTCCGGCGAATCATTGTTTGTCAGCCTCGTTTGATTGTTTCCGTTAATATCCATCACATAAATCTCGTCGTGCAAACCTTTGTCAAACCTTCTCGTGAAAGCGATTTTTGAACCGTCGGGCGACCAGTCCGGCGCGTAATCTTCGAGATTATTATTGATGATTGTTCGATTGCTCCCGTCGGTGTTGACCGTGCAGATGCGCCCGTAGGTTTCACAGGTAAAAGCAATTTTGCTGCTATCGGGCGACCACGTAATTTTTTTTCGGTCAATATAAAAACTGCCTGAAGTCAGAAACCTTTGATTACTTCCGTCGGCGTTAATTAGATAAATTTCGCCATTACCGATACCAGCACCGTAAAAAGCGATTTTTGTGCCGTCGGGCGAGAATTTAGGATAATCGCCCGAACTGGCGACCTGCGTTCTGCCGCTGCCGTTAGGATTCATCGTAAAAATGCCACCATTGTTCGCAAAAACAATTTTGCCGTTTTCACTCGCGCTTATTTGTACTGCGAAAATCATCAGTACTGCGCCGATGATTAAATTTAAAGTAAGTTTTTTGCTGTTCATAGTTTTATCTCCTTTTTTGAGCGTCTGAGGAAAATCAATTTCCTCGGACGCGGTATTTTGTTAAATTTCTTTCCGCATTTCATTGCCGAGTTTTTCTTCCAACAAACGCACTGCCTCGATTAGAATGCGTTGACCTTCGGCGGATTCCGGTTCAATCGTTTCCGACGAATCGGCATCGTTGAGCCAAACTTCCGCGTCGGCGGTATCGGCAGGCGAAGTGCCGGAAACGATGGTTACGCGACGGCGGAAAGCCGTGATTTCAATTCGTCGGTATTTTTTCATAGTTCTCCTATCCGAATGAGCGAGGCTAATGCCAATAAAAACATAAACACCGTCACCATCGAAATAATTTTAGTAACTGTCAAGATACCGAATTTTGTCATCTTGACGGTTACACTTTTTACTGTGAAATTTGCGTTGGTTATTTCTCAGGCTGATTTGGCGGTGTCACGGCGCACCGCACACGGATATTTGCCGCGTGAAATGTGCTTGCCGCCCGCAATGTGAAATCTACCGGCTGTGTCGGGTCAATCACCGAGAAAGTTACAATTGTCGGACTGATGGTGCCGTCCGCGAATACCGGAATATTTACTACTGCATTAGTCGGCATTCCGACAAATGTCAGCGATTGCAAGCCTGTTCCCGCATTTACGTGGTCAACCGTTACTGAACCTGCGCCACTCATTACTCCAAAGGAAACAATGCCGCCCGGAGCTAAATCTCCTTCTGAAACGGTTGTTGTCGGAGTGCAGGTTTCAGCACAGCGGACACGAATATTTGCCGCGTGGAATGTGCTGGCTGCCCGCAACGTGAAATCAACCATTTGACCGGGCATCGTCGGAGTGAAAGTTACCGTTACGGGATTGAACGTGCCGGGCGCGAAAGCCGGGATGTTGACCGTCGCATTGACGGGCATTCCAACGACGGTCAGCGATTGCAGACCTGTGCCGGCATTAACATGGTCAACGGTTACGGAGTTTTGTCCGTTGGTTATACCAAAGGAAACGATACCGCCCGGAAACAAGTTGCCCTCAGTAACGGTGGTGGTTGGGACGCAGAAATTATTGACGCTGCTTCGCGTCGCGGAATACAAATCGAATCCTCCGAATCCGCCAGCCCGCGTCGAGTCGAAATAAAGAATTGAGCCGTCGGGTGAAAGAGCCGGTACTCGATCTTCCTCTAAGGAGTTGATACCTGACACGAGGACGGGCGGATTCCATGGCGAAGTCGTTGAAGCGCGGGTTGAAACCCAGATGTCGAACACCAGAAAAGTTAATCCTCCGGGGCGAATTGAACCGAAAAAAATTTCCAAACCGTCGCGTCTGATTGAAGGGCGCAGTTGGGCACTCTCCACACTATTCAATTCGTTGACCAGCGACGGCGGGTTAAATGTGCCGTCCGCGTTTCGCGTGCTTTGAAAAAGGTAGAAATCATTGGGATTTTGGTTACGGTCGCTGGCGAAAAAAAGCGTGTTGACACCGGTTGTCAGGTCTTCAAAATATGCCGCGCCTATTTCTCCGGCAGTTGTGTTGATGACCGCGCCTATATTGACGGGCGTAGTCCAGCCGAAATCGTTGTTCGGGTCTGTCCGCGTGGAAATGTAAATGTCGTTGCTGCCCATCCCGACCAGACGCTGGCTTTGTAAAAACATCGTTCGCCCGTCGAGTGAAAAACTCGATGCGACATCAGAACTAATCGAGTTGACCGTCGCGCCCAAATTTTGCGGTGCGCCCCAAGCCGAAGTGAGCGTCGGGCGTTGCGAAACCCAAATGTCGTTGCCGCCTTGCCCGCCCGGACAATTACTCCCAAAATAAAGACTCAAACCGTTTGGCGCGGCAACCGGAGCTTGGTCATTGTCCGCCGAGTTGGGCGTCGCGCCCATATTTTGTGGCGCACTAAAAGTTGAAAAGCTCGCCACCGCGTTTGGTGTCAAGCCGTCGTTTTGCGAAAACGCGCTCATTGCCATAATCAATAGCGCAAGAATTGTCGAAAGTGTTGTTTTTATAGTTTTGTTTTTCATAGTTTTTCTCCTGATTTTTATTTTTTTCTTTGTCGTATCGGACTGGAGCGCAAGCGTCCCGCGCTCCAGTCTGTTGGCGTTGCAAAGCGTGTTTCACGCTTCACGGAAACTGGACGCGAATAATCCGGCTGGCGAATAGCCGCGTCATATAAAGGTCGCCGGTTGCCGCATCGCGTGTCATACTCGTCGCAAAATTTGGCAGAACAAGGTTGCTCACCGGCGGCGTGATGGGCGCGTCGAACCGCAACAATCGGGCAGGCATCAGACCTGGACCGTTGGGCGGCGCGAACACGCCGAATTGCAACACATAGAAATAATCGGGATTTCCTTTCGTTTGCACCGGCAGCACGTCAATGGCTGAGGTCATTCCGGCGAAGAACGGCGCGTCGCCGCCTGTCTGCGGGTCAACCGAGCGAATTTCAGCCAAGCCCGCGCCTTGAGGGTTACTGTCGCCGCCGCGAAGGAGCGCGACTAGCAGTTGCTCGCCATACAGACGGATTCCCGTCGGCACTGCCTCTTGCCGTTGACCGTTGGGCAGGATAATCGTCGGAAAAGTAACCAGCGATTCAATCTCGCTGGTATGGATGTCGGCTTTCCAGACATTGTTCATACCGCCGTCCGAGACGTAAACGTGATTGTCAATTATCTCGATGCCGAACGGGTTGGAAGCGGCGACATTCTCCGGCGCACCGGGAATCGGGTCGGGCGAAACGTCTTGAAAATCTGCTACCAATCTAAGCGTCGCCCGATCGCCGTCGCCGTTGTCTAATGTCAATCGGTGACCATGCTTGAGCGCGAAATCGTCGGCAGGCGTAAGTGTAAAACCACTTGTTGCCTGTTCGGTATGTGCGCTGAAATGTAGTGCCAGCACGGAACTGAAAATCGGCGACGACGCGCCAGCCGGATTCGGAATTTCGGTGCAAGGCAGCGGGCAAGCAATAGTCGGATTGCCTTCGCCGATGGTGAAATACAAAGTGCGCCCGCGCATTACGAGACCCGACGGACCTTGCGGAATACCGTAGCGTCCGACCGCCGAAGGCAAGCCGTCAAGCAATGTGCGGCGCATTCCGGTTTGCGGGTCAATGATGGAAATTCGCCCATCG
>JANOXW010000276.1:0-1975 GCA_031418635.1 Acidobacteriota bacterium | reverse complement strand
AAAGGTAACGTCATCCGTCTCGGTGGCTGTCCGCGAGGCGCGTCTCGCCCTCGCGCTTAGTCTGCTTAAATTCAAGTTTGAGTTAAACTTAATCTTCTAATAATCTAACCTTGCGCCGCCGAGACGGACGGCGGCACAGCCAGCGAGATGCTGGTGTTACGACTTTGCAAGAACCCTATTTTTAGAACAAGCAAAACTGTTATAAGCTGCTCTATTGCTTAATTTATAATATCTTAGTTGCCAAAATCCTCTTTTTTAATAAAATAAATCTATGAAAAAAACAGTCAAACTTATTGAAAAACAATTTATCTTATATTGTCTTGTGCTATTTTTTGCGGTGTCTGCAATCCACGCCCAAAGTAGCTGGATTGCAAATAAAACAGGTGGTTCCGGCGATTTGGTAACGGTGTTTTTTACCGACTTCAAACGCGGTTTTATTGCGGGTGATGACGGCTATGTGGCAAAAACCAACGATGGCGGTAAAACTTGGGCAAAACAATTAATCGGAACAACGGAAAATATCAACGAAATCTATTTTCGTAATGATGACAATGGTTATCTGGTTGCCGGCAAAAAATTGTTTCTCACCAAAGACGGCGGTAACAGTTGGCGGGAAATCAATATTTATGATCCTAAAGATTTCAAAGCTGGCACGCCACAGTTCTTGAGTATCCGTTTTTCCGATAAAAAACGCGGTGTAATTGTCGGCTCAGTTTTGAATAAAGACGACGAAGTGATTGATTCGTTAATAATGCGAACGGACAATGGTGGCGAGAGTTGGTATCGGATTCCCGTTACTTTTAAGCGTGAACTTTATCATCTCGATTTTGCCAATAAGGAAAAAGGTTGGGCAGTTGGCGACAAAGGTATGATTTTAGCGACCCAAGATGGTGGCGTAAATTGGCAAATTCAAAAAACTCAAACGGACAAAGCTCTTTACAATGTTGACTTTCGGGATGATAAGGACGGACTTGTCGTAGGTGCAAAAGGCATTATTTTGCGAACAGAAAATGGCGGTGAATCATGGGAAACAGTCAAAACAAGTTTTCCGACAACATTCTTGCGCGTCAATTTTGCTGACGACCAAAACGGCTTCATTGTCGGCTATGGTGGCACAATTTTGCGGACATCCGATAAAGGCTTGACGTGGCTAAAACAAGAGAGCGCGACCAAAGAAAATCTTTACGGACTTTTTATGTCAAAAAAATACGGTTGGGCAGTGGGCGCAAACGGCTTGGTTGTTCAATATCAGCGATAAATTAGTTAAAAGTATAAAAGAAAATGTAAGAAAGTTAGATTTATGTTAATTGCTACTTAGATTTCTCGCCAATTTGTGATAATTTACATAAGCATTTCTACAATTCATTTACACATTGCATAAGGCTTTATTATAGACAGAATAACTTTTTTGGAGGTTAGTGATGAACAAAAAAACTTTTTTGATTGTTGGTTTGATAAGTGTTTGCTTGATTAGTTTGGCGTTAAATGCCTCTGGTCAAGGAACAACTTCGCGCTTTACCGGCACAGTGCAAGACAGTTCGGGTGCGGCAGTTGCCGGCGCAACGGTAACTTTAACAAATGAGGCGACGGGAATTTCTTTAACGACGGAAACAAGCGAAAACGGTAGTTATACGTTTGACTTGATTCAACCGGGAACTTATCAAGTCGCGGTTGAAAGACAAGGTTTTAAGAAATTCGTTTCAAATAAAAATGTCGTCAATATCAATCAGCCGACAACCGTTAAAGTCGCGCTGGAAGTTGGCGATGTTACGGCAGTCGTAACGGTTGAAGGTTCGGCGGAACAAGTTCAAACCAGCACTTCGGGCAATATCGGTTCAATTATCGAACAGAGAACTTTGGAGAGTTTGCCGATTGTCGGGACCCGCGGACGCAATCCGCTGAGTTTGATCAACTTTCAACCGGGCGTTGTCAACGGTGCGAACACGGGCGGCGGCGTTCACGTCAACGGTTCACG
>JANOXW010000275.1:0-10690 GCA_031418635.1 Acidobacteriota bacterium | reverse complement strand
ATAGGACTTTCGCTTAACTAAAATCACAACGCTGGAATCATTGGATTTTTCAGTTGTGATTTTAGATAATCTGCAAATAATCCGTTCCTCAATTGATAAACTGTTTTCTTCATTTCTTGGGCTTTGACCTTGATTGCGACCCACGCACTATAGCAACACGCTAAATGATTTCTTTGCGAACGCGCTTTTCGGCATTGGCATTTTTCGCTCCCCGTAAGTTGCTTAAATTCTCGGTGAAATTCTTCGACTTGCCATCTCACTTGAATCGCTTCAATTGCTCGCGGGGCGAGTGAAGTCTTCCGTTAAGTCATTTGTAACAACCCATTCAATGTCGCCGTTTGTGTCGACCAACTTGAATAATTTCAACCAAAATGGAACTTCTTTAATTCTCACCAATTGTCCGCTAATTAGGGTTTCCGGTGTCCATTCAATCTCTTCTAAATTCTGATAACCTGTTTCCTTTGATAAACTTACCTTGCGGTTGCTTTTTAGTGTCGTAAAAAATGTCCAACCGCTTCGATGTATCAATTTTAGGTTATCGGCACTCGCATACCACGAATCAAAAGCAATATTTCGGGCTTTGATTTGTTGGCTCGAATTAGCTTGCAAAAACATCTCCCGAAAATGATCGTTCTTCGTTTTGCCATCCGCTTGCGGGTCATAAACCCGATAATTTACGGGATAAAAATCGCCTTCAAAACCGTTTGTATGCACCAGATTGACCAACCCAATTCCTTTCACCAAGCCGTGTTCGTTGCCACTATATTGCAGTTTGACCGTTTCAATCGAATGCGAATACTCTTTGTTTTGGACTGAATCATCAACCAACAAAAATGCCTCTTCGCTATCATCAATTCGATTCTTGACCAACTCCCAGACATCTTTTGGCGTGAACTTTGAATTTCGCAGAAAGTCGCTCACCACATCGTGACTGACTTTCTCCAAATGCTCCGATAAATTCGAACAAGTGTAATTAATTGGCGTGCTTAACAGATATTCAATATACTGATTTTTTGTTATCATTGAACTTCTGTTTAATCATATTTTTTCAAAAAGCGAAAGTCCTATTTTAAAGTCTTTTTCATCACTAGGTTTGTCACAAATTATGACCTTTCTCTCTTGTGCTTGTAGAGAAAAGCAGAAAACACAAATTAAAAAAAGACAAAGTAGATACTTTGAACACATAAGATTTTCTCTGAATTTATATAGCTAATTTCTTTTTCATAACGCACTTCATTTTTTCTCAACGCATTTTAATACTTCATCAAATCGCGCAATGCTGTTTCGACATCTTCTATTTGCGGCAGAATATAATCTTCGAGTTGCGGCGCGTAGCCGACGAATGTATCGGTTGCGCCGACTCTGCGAACGGGCGCGTCCAAGTATTCAAATAATTCGTCGGAAATGCGGGCGGCGATTTCTGCACCGTAACCGAAAGAGAGCGAATCTTCGTGAGCGACGATGACACGCGAAGTTTTTTTCACGCTTTCGGCTATCGCTTCCCAATCGTAAGGCGCGAGGCTTCGTAAATCTATTACTTCAACCGAAACGCCGTCTTTTTCCAAGCGTTTTGCCGCTTCAAAACTTCTTTGCACGAGTGCGCCGAAGGTGATAATCGAAACATCTGTGCCTTCGCGGACAGTTTTTGCTTTGCCGAACGGAATCATAAATTCCGATGATGGATATTGCGATTTGTTATAAACCTGACGATAGAGATGTTTGTGTTCGAGAAACAAAACCGGATCGTCGCACCGAATTGAGGTTCGCAATAATCCGTTGGCATCTAAGGCATTTGACGGATACGCGATTCGCAAACCGGGAATATGCGAGAAAAGCGTCGTGCCGCTTTGCGAATGATAAACCGAGCCGCCTTTTAAATATCCGCCGACCGGAACTCGCATCACCAATGGACATTTCGTATCGCCGTCGCTTCTCCAACGCATTACCGCGAGTTCGTTGCGGATTTGATGATAGGCGGGAAAAATATAGTCGAAAAATTGAATTTCAACAACGGGCTTTAAATTTCGCGTCGCCATTCCGATAGCGCGTCCGACGATATTTGCTTCGGCGAGAGGTGAATTAAAAACCCGCGCCGAGCCGAATTCGCGTTGCAGATTTGCCGTAACTTTGAACACGCCGCCTTTGCCTTTGACGTTTTCGAGATATTCTTCACGCGAACAATCCGCCACGTCTTCGCCAAAAACGACGATGCGAACATCGCGCTTCATTTCTTCGTGCAGACAGCGATTTATTAAGTCAACCATCGTTCCCGCGTTGCCCGAAAGTTCCGCGCCTTCTTCGGTGTCAAAATCCTTTGAAGTCGGGTTAACATCGGGCGAATAGACATTTCTAAGAGCAGTTTCGGGCGCAGGTTGTGGCGCGAGAATCGCTTCGTCCGCCGCGTTTGTAACTAGCGCGTCAACTTCCTTTCGCAACTTTTCCAAATCTTCCGACGATGCAATTCCTTCTGTCATCAAAAATTCGGCGAAAGTTTTTATCGGGTCAATCTCTGCGTCTTTTTGGCGTTCTTCTTCGGGACGATAAAGTTTTTCGTCATCGGATAACGAATGTGAATACGGACGAGTAACTTTGGCGTGGATAAACGCCGCACCTTTGCGCTCTCGTGTAAATTCAACCGCTTTTTTGAATGTTTCGTAAGATTCGAGTGCATTTGTCCCGTCGCATTTTTGGATGAAAAGATTTGGAAAACCTTTGACGAGTTCGGAAATACTTCCGCCCGCCGTGCCGACTTCAACGGGAACGCTGATCGCGTAACCGTTGTCTTCGACGAGGAAAATCACGGGCAATTTCAGATTACAAGCTGTGTTCATCGCTTCCCAAAATTCGCCTTCCGAAGAAGTTCCGTCGCCGATGGACACATAAACGACTTCATCGCCTTTGAAACCCGTAACTTTGTTCTGCAATTCTTCGACGAGCGAAGCACGATAACTCGCTTCCGCCGCGCCGACGGCGTGCAAAAGCTGCGTTCCGGTCGGCGAAGATTGCGACGGAACATTTAATTTCACGCTTCCCCAATGCGACGGCATCTGTCGTCCGTGCGAATTCGGATCGCTTTCCGCGCCGACTGCGCTCAAAAGCATTTCCAGCGGTGTCATTCCGAGTTGAAGCATCAAAGCACGGTCGCGGTAATACGGATAAAACCAATCATAACCCGCTTTCATCGCCATTCCCGCCGCCGTCAAAATCGCTTCGTGTCCCGCGCCCGAAATTTGAAAAAAGATTTTGTTTTGCCCTTTAAGCTGAATTTCCTTGTCGTCCACGCGCCGCGACATATACATCGTGCGGTAAAATCCAATCATCGCGTTCGCATCTAAACCTTGATAATCTTTCAATGGTTTTGCAGACTTTCTAACCGCTTTCGTCGGCTCTTTCGATTCGATTGCCTTCGCGGTTTTCTGCTGTGTCCGATGGTCAAGCGTTCCATCGCCAACCGTCATTATCGGCTTTTCGACGGTTTTTGCCGTGTCGTTTTTCGCTTGCTCTTTTTTATTATTACTTTTAATTTTCGCCGTTTTGTCGGCTTTCTTGGTTGCTGTTGCCACTCTTAAAAATCTCCTGATAAATGCTTTTTATAATTTAATTTTTGATAAAAGTTCCTGACGGCTAATTTCGAAATGATTAGCGATGTCGTCTAAAATCGCGGCAAATGTGCCGATTCTTAAAGGACTGTGATTAGGAATTGTAACGTGATGTGTGCTGTTTTCGCTAGTTGTGAGTCGTAGATGACTGCCTGTTTGCCTTGTAATTTGATAGCCCAAAATTCGCAAAACCTTAACCAATTCCGCGCCTGAAATATCTCTTGGCAATCTCATACAGCGAAAACTTCTTCTCTGACAAAGTGCAGACGAATCACTTTCGGTTTGTTTTCTGCTTCAAAATGACAATCCACGGCATCACGAATTTGTTCGCGCAAACTTTCTAAATCGTCGGCTTCGGTAAAAATTGATTCGCCGAGCGCACGAGCAGTCAAACCTCCTTCAACTGCATTTTCAACTAAAAAAATAATTTCATTCATAATCATCAATAAGCCAATTTTTGAACTCTTTAAGAATAACCTAAATTAAACTTATCGAACAACACAAAGCGTTTATTCGGCATAATCCAAATCAAGCGTCATCCGATAATCCTGCGCCATCGAGGGATGACCGTGCGCGTTGGAAACTTCGATGCCTTTTTCGTAAGCCGTTTTTGCCTTTTCGCTTTCGCCGATTTTTTGATAAGCCTTTGCCAACATTCCGTAAGCCGCGCCTTCGTCATCGGCTTTGTTTAGGTAATCTTCCAAAACGGGAATCGCTTCGGCATAATTTTCCACTTTGAGATATTCGTTTGCCAAACCGAACAAAACCATCGTATTGGTCGCGTCCGATTCGAGCATTTGTTTGAAAACTTCGATTCTGTTGGTCATAAATCTTGTAAATCTTTCTTAAAATGTAACGCCGTCGTGCCGACGCCTGTCGGGTTTGCGTCCCGCTCACCCGTTTCCAAGTTCACTTGAGCGCGGGACGCACTCAAGACAGCCAGCGCGACGCTGGCGTTACGTTTAAATCTTTCTGCATTAAAACATCGGTTTGCGCGTCTGCACCGAGTTGGAAAATGTGTTTGCCTACTTCGTAAAATCCGTGTTTTCGATAAAACGCCTGCGCCCGCGGATTAAATTCCCAAACGCCCAACCATATTGTATCGCAATTGTGTTTTTCCGCTTCGGCAAAGCATCGCTCCATCAAACTTTTCCCAATGCCTTTGCCCAAAAATTCTTGTTTTGAATAAAGACGATTTAGCTCTATCGGTTTTTTGGCAGTGATTTCGGGTTCGATGCTATTGAGCAGAAGTTTTGCATAGCCGACGGCTTCATTTTCAATTTCGGCAATCAGAAAAATCGCGTTTTCGTCGGCAAGTTCAGTTTCGATTTGCCCGATATTAAAAGCCGAATTCATATAATCGGCTAAATCGTCAGGCGCGTTTTTCGGGTTATCGTGAAATGCGTCCCAGAATGTTGTCCACGCCAAGTCGGTCAGCATTTCGCTATCTTCAGTTGCACCATAGCGAATTATTAAATTATTTGAAACAGTTTTAATCATCAGCAATTTGCACTAACAGGTAAGTATATCAGCCTTTGCATAAAAATTTTTAATTCCAGGCAGGTCAAATTAAAAATTTGATTCCGATATTTTCAATTATTCCACTATTTTGAATTATTTGAATTAGAAGAAACCTATCGAAACTTGACACCTAGCTATTAAAATCGCATTATCTTATTTACTATTCGTGGTGAGTTAAAGCAACTTGCGACCACGTTAAATAAACCGCTAAACAGCAAACCAAAGATTTCAAAAATTCTCGTGCTGTTTGGCAGACGGGAATTTTTTATTTTGAAAAACGGTCTTTAGGTTTTAGGTCTTCGTTTTTTCAAAGACCTAAAACCTAAAACCAAAGACCAAAGACCAAATTACGATGAAAAACTTCAGAGAACTTTTAGACACGGACGGCATTTACGTTTTTGATGGTGCGGTTGGGACGCGATTTTATGATAAGGGCATTTATATCAATCGGTCTTACGACGAATTATGTCTGACTTCGCCCGACCTCGTGCGCGAGGTTCACGACGAATATGTTCGCGCCGGTGCCGATGTAATCGAAACCAATACTTTCGGTGCAACGCGGCATAAACTTCAACAATACGGACTCGAAAAAAGTTTGCGTGAGATAAATATTGCCGCTGCAAAAATTGCCAATGAAGCCGCCGGTGAAAATGTGTTTGTCGCCGGCGCGATTGGTCCGCTCGATTTGCGAATCGAGCCTTATGGTCCGACTTCGTTTGACGAGGCGAAAGAAATGTTTTCCGAACAGGTTGCCGCGCTTTTAGAAGGCGGAGTTGATTTGTTTGTTTTGGAAACTTTTTCGGACTTGTCGGAGATTCAACAGGCGATTAAAGCTATTAAAGAACTGTGCGATTTGCCGATTGTCGCGCAAATGACAATTCAAACCGACGGCAAAACCATTTTCGGCGCAACGCCTGAAATTTTCACGCCGCGACTGGATAGTTGGGGCGCGGACATCATCGGCTTAAATTGTGGTGTCGGTCCGACGCATATTTTGACTGCGCTTGACCAAATGCGAAGCGTTACGACCAAAAAACTTGCCGCGCAACCAAACGCAGGACTTCCGCGCGATGTGCAGGGACGGCAATTTTATATGTGTTCGCCGGAATATATGTCGAAATTTGCCAAGCGTTTTATCAAAGCGGGCGCGACATTTATCGGCGGTTGTTGCGGCACAACACCACAGCATATCAAACTGATTTCCGACGCGGTTCGCGCTATCAGTCCACGTCAGGCGAAGGCAAAAGTTTCGACGACAATTCCCGCGCAAATCAGCGAATTAAAGCCGCCTGACGTGCAAGTCGTTCCCGCCGAAATGCGTTCAAATTGGGCGCGAAAAATTGCGCGTGGCGAGTTTGTAACATCGGTTGAAGTGTTGCCGCCGAAAGGTTGCGACGCGGCAAAGACTTTGCAGGCAATCAGCAGTTTGAAAGCGGCGGGCGTTGACGCGGTAAATATCCCCGACGGACCAAGAGCGCAAACGCGGATGAGCGCACAAGCGACAGCGATTCTCGTTGAACAGAACTTAGGCATCGAAGCCGTTTTGCATTATTGTTGCCGCGATAGAAACTTGCTTGGAATGATGTCGGATTTGCTCGGCGCGGCAGCTTTAGGATTACGCAATCTTTTGATTATCACGGGCGATCCGCCGAAAATGGGACCTTACCCGGATGCCACGGCGGTTTTCGATATTGACTCAATCGGCTTGACGAATATGGTCAATAAACTCAATCATGGACTTGATTTGGGCAACAACCCGATTGGGCGACCGACGGCGTTTTCCATCGGTGTCGGTGTCAATCCGGGCGCAATAAATCTCGAAGAAGAAATCCGCCGTTTCGAGTGGAAAGTCGAAGCCGGCGCAGAATACGCCATTACACAACCCGTCTATGACACGGAACAACTGCGCGAATTTATGGAAAAAATCGCGCACGTCAAAATTCCGATAGTCGCCGGCATTTTCCCGCTGGTTTCCATCCGCAACGCCGAATTTATGCACAACGAAGTTCCGGGTGTGCGCGTAACCCAAGACATTTTGAAACGGATGCGAAAGGCTTCGGACATTTCCAAAGAACACGCCCGCGAAGAAGGTTTGCAGATTGCGCGTGAATCTCTAACCGACGTGCGGGATTTGATAAACGGCGTACAGGTTTCCGCACCATTCGGCAATGTGAAATACGCGCTTCAAGTTTTTGATGTGCTGGACGAATTTAAAGCACGAAAAGAAGTAGCAATGATTTGATTATTCGTGAGAACTAAAAACCGTAGATCGTATTGTGATAAACTTGAATTTATTCAAAATTACATTCGAGTTTAAAATCAAGGGAAAATATAAAAATGTATAAGAATTTGTTAGCAATAACGCTCGTTTTGAGTTTGTTTTGGTTGCCGACTTCCGTTTCGGCGCAAATGAAGCAGAAGATTAGTTTGTTGCTTTTCAACGGCAAAGTTTTTACGGCGGATGAAAATCATTCGATTGCCGAAGCGGTAGCGGTTGACGGCGAAAAGATTGTTGCGGTTGGGACGACAAACGATTTGAAGGCGAAATATCAGGCGACAAAAGAGATTGATTTGCAAGGCAAACTCGTTACGCCCGGATTTAACGACGCGCATATTCATTTTGTCGGTGTCGGTTTGTCGCTTTTGCGGGTTGATCTGAACGGTTCAAACACGCTGGAAGAAGCGAAACGGCGGATTGCGGCGAAAGTTAAAGAATTGCCGAAAGGCGCGTGGGTGCTTGGGCGTGGTTGGGATCATACTTTGTGGGGAAATCGTCTGCCGACTCGTCAGGATTTGGACGACATTGCGCCGGATAATCCGGTTTTTCTGCAAAGAGTTGACGGGCATATCGCGTGGGCAAATTCGGCAGCGTTCAAATTGGCTGGAGTTACAAAAGGCACACAAAATCCGCAAGGCGGCGAGATCGTGCGCGACGACAAAGGCGAACCTGCCGGAGTCGTTAAGGAAACGGCGCAAGGTTTGATTGATAAAATTATTCCGCCGCCGTCCGCCGAACAGGTTACAAAAGGCATCGAACTCGCGCTTGGTGAAGCGAAAAAATATGGTTTGACAAGCGTTCAAGGTGGCGAAGATGCGGACGCGATGCCGATTTATGCGAAACTTTTGACGGAAAATAAATTGACTGCGAGAGTTGCGGTTTGGCAGGATTTTGAAAAATCGGTCGCGGATTTGAAAAGTGAGCGCGAAAGATTTAATTCGCTGAAATTAGATCCGGCGCGTTTGAAATTCAGTATGTTGAAAGGCTATCTCGACGGTTCGTTGGGTTCGCGCACCGCCGCGATGCTCGCGCCTTACTCGGACGATACCGCAAACAGCGGAATCCCGCGCCGACCGGCGGAAGAAATGATAAAAATGATCGTTGAACGCGATGCCGCCGGTTTTCAAATCGGACTTCACGCGATTGGCGATAAATCTAATCGGATTGCTTTGGATGGATTTGCGGCGGCGGCTAAGAATCAAGCAAAGGAAAGTATCGAAACATCTAAAAAACAAGCGAAAGATGCAAAAGAAATTTATGAGAAAACAGGAGCAATAGTTGATTATGTTTACATTGATCAAGAGCCACGCCACCGAGTCGAACACGCGCAAGTCGTCGCGCCTTCGGATTTCAAGCGTTTTGCCGAACTCGGCGTGATCGCTTCGATGCAACCGACGCACGCGATTTCGGATAAGCGTTGGGCGGGCGAAAGATTAGGCGAATATCGTGTTTTGGGCGCGTATTCGTGGCATACATTTCACGCTTACGGCGTTCACGTCGCTTTCGGAACTGACGCGCCCGTCGAACTTCTCAACACATATCAAACGCTTTACGCCGCCGTTTCGCGTCAGGATTTAGGCGGTGATCCAATCGGTGGTTGGCAGCCGCAGGAAAAACTCTCGATGGCGGACGCGATTCGTGATTACACTTACGAACCTGCTTACGCCGAATTTGCCGAAAAAGAAAAAGGCACAATCGCCGTCGGAAGGTTTGCCGATTTGGTCGTTCATTCAAAAGATTTGCTGACGATTGAGCCAAGAGAAATTCTGCAAACCGAGCCGATTTACACCGTCTTTAACGGTAAAGTTATTTACCAAAAGTGAAAAAGTTTAAATGTGAAAAAGTGAGTTGATGGGATTCAATCTATTTTTTCACATTTAAACTTTTCTACTTTTCGGGCAGAATTATGAATATGCGATTTAGATTTTCGGTTTTATTTATCATCGCGGTCTTTTTATTTGCCTGCCAAAAGTCGCAACAGCAAGCGGTTTCGGCAGATGCCAAACATTACACGCTGAAAGGCACGGTTGTCGCGGTGGATAAAGCGAAGAAAAAAGCGTCTATCAAGCACGAAGATATTCCGGGTTATATGGGCGCGATGACGATGGAATTTCCGGTTCGCGCCGATTGGGTTTGGGATGATTTGACGAAAGATGCGGAGATTCGCGCCGATTTGGTGGTTGATGATGCGAAAGGTCAATTTTGGCTGGAAAATATCGCCATCGTTGCCGCGTCGAATCGGAATAAACCCGCACCACCCGTTAATGAAAATTTCGCCCAAATCGGTCAGGAAATTCCTGATTTTTTTCTGACTAATCAAGATGCAAAGCGCATTTCGACCAAAGATTATCTCGGCAAAGCGTTGGCGATTACTTTTATTTATGCGCGTTGTCCGTTGCCCGATTATTGTATCAAGATGTCAACCAACTTTTCCGATCTTGCCAACGAACTGCACGATTCGGATTTGAAGGATAAAATTCGTTTGTTGAGCGTTTCTTTTGACCCGAAAACCGATACGCCCGCTAAATTGAAAGATTACGGCATCGGCTATCTCGGCAAGAGTACAAAAGCGGATTTTACCGTCTGGCAGTTGGCAACGGGTTCGGATAAAGATATTAAAAATATGGCGGACTTTTTCGGATTGCGTTATGAAGTTGACGCAAATGATAAAACTCAGTTTGCCCATTCGCTTCGGACAGCGGTCATTGCGCCCGACGGCAAGGTAACAAAAATTTTCGCCGACAATGAATGGACACCGAAAGATTTGTTGCGCGAATTACAAAAAACATTGGAAACTAAGGCGGAATAAAAATCACCGGCTTTAAGCAGATGAGAATAGGTAATTAGGTTCACTAAAAGTTGTAAATGTATAGAAAAACAAGAGTTTAATTCACCACTTACCATTTACCATTTACCATTATCTGCTTAGTTTAATAAGTTTGACGAATCTTTTCCTTCTGTCTGTTTCATTATGTCTAATTCAGTTCGTCGAACAAAAAGTGATACTCTTGTCCAAACTACAATTTTTATTACAAAAATAATTATGAAATTTATATTTACGATTTGTTGTGTTTTAATTTTGGCGGTTTCGTCCGTTATGGCTTACGGTTCGTTAAAAAACGAGTTTAGTTTTTTTGATTTCAATGCGACTTTTTCGTCTGATGACAATCTGGCAGGTGAAGGCGAAAAGCATCTGAAAATCATCAAACAATTAACCTTTGGCGGCGAAAATGCCGAAGCGTATTTTTCGTTTGACGGCAGACAATTGATATTTCAATCGAAACGCGACGGG
>JANOXW010000274.1:0-11296 GCA_031418635.1 Acidobacteriota bacterium | reverse complement strand
ATTTGAGTCGAGCGAATTAAAATTAGTGTTGACATTTATATTTTTATTGCTATCAGCCGCATTTTGATTACTCAAAACCCAAAAAATTCCAACGACACTTGCCAAAATTATCAAAGTTCCCAAAATCGTGGTTACTACAAGTTTCGTTGTGTTCGGTTCTTTCGGCGGTTGTTGATAGACAACGGCAGGTTTTGCACGCACTTGCGGTTCTGCTTTTACTTCGTTGGTCGGAATTACGATGCGTTCTTGTGCGTTTTGCTTTTCTGCAAAATCTGGTGCAGGTTTGGGCGGATTGTTGCGGCGGATAACAGTTTCTTCGCCGAAATCGTCCTCGACACTTTCACTCGGCATTTCGGTAAATACCGGTTTATCTTCGTCAATCAAAGGTGCGCCGTCTTTGGTGCAAAAGCGTAAAATTTCTTCATCATATCGGGTTTGGCAAGCAGGGCAGTATTTCATAATTTGTTATAAAAGACGTTTTTCAAATTTTATAAGAACTATGCGGCAATCTCTGGTTATACATTGTATCACGATTCATTTTAACAAAAATAATAAATAACTCGATTTTCCTCAAATTTCGCAATTTGAGCTAACGCTTTATATTTCGCAGTGGCAACTTTTTAGGTTTGAATTGAGGCACAAATTTAGCCGTAGATTTTTTCGGCGTTTTTTGGAAATCCTTTACTTCTTGTGGTGAAAGCAGACGAAATGCGCCGACTTTTAAGAATTTATCATTGAGGTGTCCGATGGCAATACGACGCAGTTTAACCACAGAATTACCGATTAAATCAAACATTTTGCGAATTTGCTGATTGTGTCCTTCAAACAAAATTACCTCAAACCAACCGTTTTTGTCAGTCGGTTTTAGGCGATTGATTTCAGCAGGCGCGGTTTTGAAACCGTCTTCAAGCCGAACTCCGCGCCGCAATTTGTTGACGGCATTTTCATTCGGCAAACCTTTTACCTTTACCTCATAAACTTTCGGGATAGTTTTTGACGAAGCCACCAAATTTGTAAATTGTCCGTCGTTGCTCAAAATAATCAGACCTTCCGTATTGTAATCGAGTCGCCCGACAGGATGAAGTTTGCCGAGATGCGACGGAACTAAATCCGTAACGAGCTTTCTGCCTTCCGGGTCAGCCGAACTCGATAAATAACCTTTCGGTTTGTTGAGCAAAACATAGATATTTTCGCGTTTCTCGAGCAACGGATTGATCAATTTTCCACTAACTTTGATGTGGTCTTTTTCCGCATCGGCTTTTGTGCCAAGTTCGGTGATAATCTCACCATTGACGGAAACTTCCCCGTTGGAAATAAGTTCTTCGGCTTTGCGACGCGACGCGATGCCGGCTTGCGCGATAATTTTTTGTAATCTTTCCTGCATTAAATTCCTTGTGTTAAATCTTCAAAATCTTCGATTGACGGCAATTCCGACAAGTCTTTCAAACCAAACTGTATCAGAAAATTTTTCGACGTGCCGTATTGCATCGGTCTGCCGACGGTTTCCTTGCGCCCGTTGGCGACAATTAGGCGTTTATCAAGCAGAGTTTTGATTGCCGAAGCCGACTGCACACCGCGAATTTCCAGAATTTCGGGAATCGTGGCGGGTTGTTTGTAAGCGATAACCGCCAAAGTTTCGAGTGCGGCAAGCGAAAGTTTCGCATTCGGTCTGGTTTTCAAGAATCTGCGAACTTCTTCGTGAAACTCGGTGCGCGTCGAAATTTGCCAACCGCCCGCGATTTCGCGCAATTGCAAACCGCCTTCGCGGTGTTCGTATTCGCTTTTTAATTCCTCAATCGCGCTTTCAATCGTTTCTTTGTCTTCTTCCAAAACATCCGCCAGAGTTTTAAGCGTTATCGGGTCATCGGCAACAAAAATCAATGCCTCGACAATCGAAACCAATTCGGCGATGGTTCGCGGTTGTTTTTCTTCAAATTCCATACAAATTGTCAGAACCGCCTGCGTTAGCGGGCGGGTTTGTCGCGCTCATTAAACCGCCCGCTAACGCAGACGGTTCTGACCTGTTCTCTTCAAAATTATCTCGCCAAAAACTTTCTCTTGCAAAAGTTTGATGCTTTCCGTCCGCACGATTTCCAAAACTGCGATAAACGCTAAAACAAGTTCTTGTTTGCTTTTTAACTCAAGCAAAAATTTACTCAAATATAATTCTTTGGCAGACAAAATGCGCTTTTTAAGAGTTTTAATCATCTCCGACAAACTCATCTCTTCACGCTGAATTTCCATCTGAACTTCTTCTTTGTGTCGAGCCATTATTTTTTGAAAAACGGTTAATAAATCAAAAACCGTCGCGTTGACTTCGGCATTGTTTGCGTCCGACTCGATTTGTCCGCGAGTAAAGACGGCTTGTTCGACGGTTGAGCGTTCATAAAGCATCTGTGCCGCGTTTTGAAATTTTTGATGCTCAAGCAAACGGTCAACTAATTCCTTGCGCGGGTCTTCGATTTCATCTTCGGTTTCGCCGAAAATCTCACGCGGCAGAAGCATCTTCGATTTTATCTCGATCAAAGTCGCCGCCATCACGATAAAGTCCGCTGCTAATGCAATATCGAGTTGTTTCATCAATCGAATATATTTCAGATATTCGCCTGTAATTCGCGCAATCGGAATATCGAATATGTTTGCCTGCTCTTGTTTGATAAGATAAAGAAGCAGGTCAAGCGGACCGGCAAATTCGCCGAGTTCGAGTTTAATGCTATCCCGCGATTCGGCAACAATATGCGCTTGCGTCCGGTGAAAATCAACTGAAATTTGTTCGGTTTGTTGTTCCATTAAACCACATTGTAAATTATTGAAAAGCTATTTAAAAACTCCCGATTATGAACTTTGAGAAGTGCAGATTCTAAATTTTACATTCATAATTCTAAATTATATTGCAATAAATAAACTGTTTTTTCTGCAAGGTAATGAATAATGAAAATGTAGAATTAAGAATTTTTCCTATTCAAGATTAACGAAGTTTGAACCCAAATTTGAATAGAAAGTGCCATATCGTCAATTATACACTTTTCTCGGAAAAATTTTGTCGGATTGGCGCATCACGCAATAAATTATGCTTTTAGTCATAGATAATTACGATTCTTTTACCTACAACCTAGTGCAATACTTGGGCGAACTCGGCGCAGAGATGGAAGTTCGCCGCAATGATGAAGTTAGTTTGGAAGAAATCGAAAACGAGATTAAACCCGAAAAAATTTTAATCTCGCCCGGACCGGGAACGCCCGACGATGCCGGTATTTCGCTCAAAGTTTTAGAAGCATTCGGCGACAAATTGCCGATTCTCGGCGTGTGCCTCGGACATCAGGCAATCGGGCAAATTTTCGGCGGCAAAGTCATTCGTGCGCCCGAACCGGTTCACGGCAAGCCGGTCGAGATTCAACACGACGGAAAAACTATTTTTGCCGATTTGGAAAATAACTTTGAAGCCGCGCGGTATCATTCATTGATTGTCGAGAGCGAATCTCTGCCCGATTGTCTGGAAATTTCCGCCACTTCGCCCGACGGTTTGATAATGGCACTGCGCCACAAAACCTACAAAATCGAAGGCGTTCAATTTCATCCCGAATCAATTTTAACCAGCCAAGGCAAAAAACTCTTGCAAAACTTTCTCAATCTTTAATATTTGGATAAAGTCTATTTAAAAAGCAACAAGGAGTTTGCGACGCGCCACGATTTGTAAATCAGGACGGCGCGACGAAACCTCGATGTTTCGCACTTCGCCCGCCGGCGAATCTTTCAACGCGCGTTTCGGCGTGTAGGTAATGACATAATTTGAATCAATAAAGTGAGCAACCAACACCGTCTTTTCGATCATTTCTTCTTTTGTTTCGGGCAGAATCAATTCGCCGTTAGTGTCTGTGGCAAGCGTCGCCAAGTATTTTTCGCTGTCTGCTAATGATTTCTTTCGTTCGCGGATTTTTCGCAAAAATGCACCGTCCGTGTTGATAGTTTTCAGACGCGGCAGATTGTTCATATCTTGAATCGCCCGCGGCAAAGTCGCCGTTATTTCGTCGGGAACGGCTTTCGGCGGCGTGTTGGAGGTTCGTTTAGTGCGCGGTTCGATGTCGGCGAGTTCAAGCGGTGTATAGCTGAGAACGTGAACATTGATATTCGTCGCCAACAGATTTTTCATCGCCTTTGCTCTCTCTATCAGATTGTCAGAACTATCCGTGCCGTCCGTAATTAAAACGAGATGCCGATTTTCAAACGGAGTTTTTTGCAAGAATGTGGTTGCCGTTTCAAGTGCTTTGATAAAAACGGAACGTCTGCCAAAGTTGGCTTTCGTGTCGAGAATTTTCAACGCATCAACTTTGTTCGTCCATTCGGCGATAATCTCAACTTTGTCGTTATACTGAATAATCGCCACCGAATCTTCGGCGGCAAGCGCGTTTATCAAACTTTTAGCCGTATTCACCGTTTGCTTAAAACTTTTCGCCGCCCTGAATTCGCCGCCTGTATCCATCACGATTAAGACATTGGCAGGAATACGCCGAATGCTGTTCGCCTGATTGAGCCGTCCGTCTTCGGTTATCACCAAATCTTCTTTTTTGACATCAGTAACAAATTTGCCGTCCGCGTTAAAAGCGGTTACATTGAGTTTGATTTCTTCAGTAAAAATCCTTTCCGTATCGTCATTCGTCGGCGTTTGCGCGTTGGCAAAGAGATTGAACGCAAAGAAAATGAAAAGAATGTTTAGAAAAAACTTGATTTGCGGCAATGACATAACAACTCCTAAATCGGTTGATTTTTCAAGTTTTGATGCGCGAAGTAAAATTAGAGTTGTGTTCACACCGTTTCAACTGTTTTTCTACATATTTCTTCGAGTTCTTTCCATAATTAACCTTCGGAATAACTGATACTTGATAGCTGATAACTGATAATTTTGGTCTTAGCTATCAGCTATCAGCTATTACAGAGGAATATTTTCACATTTTTAATTTGCTTTACTTTTGCCTTTTTACTTTTTACTTATCTTCTATTGCCGATTCTGAGGCGCAATTCTCTTAGTTTTTGGTCTAACTGTTCGGGTGTTAAATCCGCATATTTTAAAGGCAGAAAGCGGCGGCTCGAAGATTCAAAAACAGCGAGAAGTTCCATATAATCCAGCAGTTCAATGTCGCGGCTGGGGAAATAATCATCTGCGGCTTTGATAAAATGTTTCTTTTCAACCGGAGCATTGTCGTCCGATTCGCGTGCCGCATCGTCGTTTGCCATTAGAATTACGGCTTCGACATCGGCGTTGCTGTAACCGACTAACTTTGTCGAAAAATCTTTGGTCAGTTTTGAGAAATCAACTTCGGTTTTGATTTTGTTTTTTCGCAAAAGTGCCTTAGCGACCATTTCGACTTCTTCAGGCGTTTGCGAATATAGAAACGGGATTTTTCGGTCTAATCGTCCAGCGCGTTTCAAATCAACGTCCAATTTATCAGGGCGATTGGTCATCACCAAAAATAAAATGCGTCCGCGATTTGATGTGTCGGACATAAATTCTTTTATTCTGGCAATAACACGCGAAGAAGTTCCACCGTCGCCGTCGCCGTCCGTATTGCCGAAAGCGCGGTCGCCTTCGTCAATGATGACAATGACCTGACCGATTGCTTTGATGACATTCAAGATTTTTTCAAGATTTCCTTCGGTTGCGCCAACCCATTTTGAACGGAAATTCTTTAATTTTATCGTCGTCAAACCGCATTCTTTGGCAAAGGCTTCGGCGACGAAAGTTTTGCCCGTTCCCATCGGACCTGTAAATAAAACGCCCATTGGCACACGCGAACGATTGCCTTTGCGGATGCTGTCGGCGATGACGAGCAAATCTTTTTTGACTTCTTCCATTCCGCCGACGACTTCAAAACCAAATTCGGGCGTAACAAATTCGACCAAGCCGAAACATTCGCGCTCGATAATTTCGCGTTTGCGGCTGGCGATGAGTTTGTCGGCTTCTTGTTTGGCGCGTTCGAGTGGATTTGTTTGGTTTTCGATTTCTTTCGCGTCGGGCGCAACGAGTTTTTTGATTTCATCGCGGTTCATTCCCGCCGTTAATGCCGCGAGTTTATGAGCGCGTTCTTTCGCATCCGACGAATCGCCCAAAAGCGTGGAAATATAACCTTCGCGGTCAATTAAATCTTCTTCCTGTTGCGGCGGCGGAAGCAAAATCGAGGAAATTTGCACGGATTTCAAACCCGCCGTAACTTCGGCGTAGCGGTTAAAATCTTCTTCCGAAAGGCGCGAATCGGTTTGTTTGACGACTTCTTTGCGCGTTTCAAAATCGGGCATCGGAATTTCGATAGTCGTAATTTTAGGATTGGAAACGATTTTCGGCGCGAGTTCGGCGATGTTTTCGGCAATCAAAATGATGATATTATCGCCACGTTCGATTTCGGGCAAAAACGACCAACGATGAAGCGTAACAATCGCAGAACGGTCAGAATCCATCTGAAACGACGCATCGCCCGCGGGCGCAATAACTTCGGCATATTCCAAAATAACCGCGTTTTTTTCGGAAATCCGCATAGCGCGTTCCAACATCGTCAGAACTTTTGCCTTGTCCGATTCAATTGCAATTGATTGCCAATCAGGAAAAGTTTCGGCACGTTTCGGAAATCTCGCGCCTGACGAAAGATTGTAGGCGACGATTGATTCACGCGAATCTTTGAGCAAAACATCGGTCAAAAATTCGGTCAAACCAAGCATTTTATCGCCGTTCAAAACAACGTCAAAGACATTGCCGTGCAAAATAAACATCGAAGATTCGCCGCGCAAATATCGCTTGCGTAAATCTTCCGCCCAAATCGGTAAAATTTTTGATTCGCTCATAGATTTTAATGAATTTAACCGCGAAACACACTAAAAACGCAAAAAATGAATAAAAACTTTTAGTGTATTTCGCGTATTTAGCGGTTAAATTGTCATAAAGTTCTCAGAATTTGCTCGGTTTCCTTTGCCGTTTCTTTAATGCTTTCTACACCGTCGAGTAATTCGTCCAATTGTCCTGAAAGTTCGTTTGGCGATTGCATCGTAACAATTTGGTCGGCAAGCAGTTGAAAAGAATTTTCGATTAAATTTATTTGCCCGTAAGCGATTTTCAGATAACGGCGAATTTCCGCGACTCGTTCGATGCGTTTGTTGATAATCGCTAGATTTTTCTTGGCGATTTCGAGTTCAACCGCGTCCGCCGTGCCTTCATTTTCTTCGATAAATTTTTGCCAATGGGTGCGAGTGTTGTCCAATTGGCTGACATCAACCGACGCGAGATAATTTTCGTATCGCGCACAAGTTACGGCTAAATCTATAAACGAATTAACGAGATTATGCGTTTTGGTGATTTCGCCGCGCAACAAATCGCCTGTGAATGAAGGATTTTGCATCGCAAGTTGCTGAATCTGTTTTTCCTTATCTATCAGAGTGAAAACGCGCTGTTGTCCGCCCTGACTGAGTTTTTCAACCTGCGCCATTCGCCGTCGCTGTTCGTATTCCAATTTTTCCTTCTCATACATTGGGTCCCAAAGCAATCTTTGCATAAACCGCGATTGCGAACCGTGAAGCAACCACAAACCCTCAATTCCAAGCGCGGCAACGGCAATCAGCGGATTCAAAGTCAGCACAGACGCAACAATCGCGCCGCCTAAAAGCGTTAAATTATAAGGATTGGCAAGCGTGTATTTGAAATAAGAAGGCTTTTCGGGAAACTTTTCTTCGACCGCGTTTGTTTCCTCAAGACCGATTTGTTGAGGCGTGAAGGAATCGTGAATGGTCTGATTGCGCCGTCCGCGATTGTATTGCTGATTTTGATTTTGCGATGAATTCATTCTTACATATCAATTAAACCAAGACTGATTTTCAAAGCAGTATCAACTTTTTTCAATGTTTTCCCGCTAATTTTGCCTAAATGCCGAATCAATGTTTTTCCGTCTATGGAACGAATTTGATTCAGCTAAACCACCGAATCAAGTTTTAATCCGCCTTCGTTAGCGGCGATTAAAACTTCGGTCGGATATAATTTTTCGTCAAATTTTGAAGTGATTGCCGCGACAATCGTAATCGGACTGTGCCGATTGGAAATGTCGTTTTGAATAATTAACGCCGGACGAGTTTTTTGAATTTCCGCACCGACCGTCGGATCGAAATTGACTAGATAAATTTCGCCGCGAACAGCCGTTTTTACTCGGTCGGACTTGTCCATAACTCTTCTTCGAGATTAAACCATTCTTCGGCTATTTCAACATCCTGCCGACTTCGGGCAATCGCGCCTTCTTTTAATCTTTCGCGCAAACCTTCTTGTTTCAACTGTTTAACGTAAAACTTGACGGCGTTATCAATAAAATTGCTTCGTCCGCCTTTTTGCGCGAGGTCTTCGATTAACTCGACGGTTGTTTCGGGCAAAATGATGTTCAGTCTTTTGTGCATAACATTTTAATCATACGCATTAAAAGTAAGTATCTCAACTTTTGTTATAAAGCATTTGCAGTAATTGATTTTCAATCGTCCGAAATTCCGCCGTAGATTTGAGCGTAATATCTTTGACGGGAAATTGCGGAACGTCAACTTTTTCGACAATCTGCGCCGGTCGTTTCGATAAAACGTAGCAAGTGTCAGCGAGATAAACGGCTTCGGAAACGTCGTGCGTAACGAAAACAATCGTGTTATTTTCGCGTTTGGAAATGTCGAGCAAAAGACTCTGCATTCCCCAACGAGTTTGCGGATCAAGTGCGCCGAAAGGCTCGTCCATCAAAACGATTCGCGGATTATTTATCAGAGTCCGGGCAATCGCCACGCGTTGTTTCATTCCGCCCGAAAGGTCTTTCGGATAGCGTCCCGCAAATTCGTGTAAGCCGACATCATCTAAGATTTTCAACGAAAGTTCTTTGCGTTTCGCTTTATCAATTCCCTGCAATTTCAAGCCGTATTCAACATTTTGGCGAACGGTCAGCCAAGCAAAAGATGTGTAAGTTTGAAAAACCATTCCACGGTCACGTCCGACATCCGTAACAGGCTTGTCATCAACAAAAATCTCGCCTTTCGTCGGTTTAATTAAACCCGCGATTGATTTTAAGATCGTTGATTTGCCGCATCCCGAAGGTCCGAGAAAAACGATTATTTCACCGCAATCGGGTTTGTCGTGAACATCAAACGAAACATCGCGGACAGCTTCGGTCATCTCACCGTCGCGCCCGACGTAAGTTACCGAAATATCTTTAACACTGAGTTTTAATCTGTTTGTTTCGGTCATCTTTTTTCTCATCGTTGGCGGGCATTTTGTTTGATTTTTTCTTTGCTTTCATCAGCGAAAGACAAAGATAACGGAGTTGGTCAACCTGCCGCAAACGTCTTGAAATAGCGTCGCCGGACATATCAATCTTCTTCACCTTTGAGCCTCCCAAGATCAATCAGATCTTTATCTCTGCCTGCTAAAGTTTTCATTTTTATCAAACCCTCCCGCGATACAAGCCACAAATCCTTACCTTGCCAATCATATTCTTCTTTTGTTTCCCAAACATCTTCGACTTTCGGCGTAACCAACAAAAAATCGAGCGAAAGCACTTCACCTTCATTATCAATTTTGGAAACACGCCGAATTTCGACGGCTCTTTCTTTAAATGACATATCGAGTCCGCGAATATTGTAACCTTTGGCGACGACAATTTCGATGGCTTTTTCCAAAGATTCGGCTTTTATTAAGATGTCAATGTCAAAAGTTGCACGCGGAAAACCGTGAATTGCCAAAGCTAATCCGCCGCAAATTGCATATTCGATGTTGCTTTTTTCCAACAATTCGATAATGTCATTCAGCTCATCAAATAAAGCAGTTATTTCCGTCATTTTGCTTCAAAAACTCTGCGATGTTTTACATTCAAAATGCTTTTTCACGCCAACGAAACAGCAAACTCGAAATTCCGCGTAAGATAAAATCCGTAATCAAACCAATTCCGCCGATGACGATTAAACCCGCAAAAGACCACGATACTTTTTGGTGTGTGCGGGCGAGTTCGACCATATAACCAAGTCCGCCTTCGGGATTGACGGCTTCCGCCAAAATTACATACGTCCAAAGAATCGCGTTCATCACACGAAACGAATCAAAAATATCAGGTAATGCGGCGGGAAGCAGAACGCTCGTTATGACTTGGAATTTGCTTGCGCCGAGTGTCAAAGCCGTCTGCACAAGTTCTTCGGGAACGGCGCGAATCGCAAAAACCACAACCGGCAAAAGATAAACAAAAACGCCGATAAAAAGAAACGCGATTTTTTCCGTTTCATAAATCCCGAAATACCAAATCAAAAGCGGAATAAACGCTGAAATCGGCATATATCGAAGCGGTGCCATAATCGGTTCAAAGAAACGATTAACGGGTTCAAACGCGCCCATAAAAACACCCAACGGCACCGCCACCGCCGAAGCCAGCACAAACGCAATACCGATTCTTCTTGACGAAATCCAAATCGAATTGGCTAAATCTTGTTCAATAAAAAGCTGCAAAATCCCGCGAATAACTTCCGTCGGAGTCGGCAAAGCATCTTCGCTAACAAGATGCCCATAAGTCAAAATACACCAAACCACAGTCAGCAAAATCGGTGCGATAAAACTGATTGCTAACGCTCTTGAACGCGGTAATGGTTGGCGAAGTTCAAACATAAATTCAGTTATCAGTCAAAATTATTGAAAACAATTAGTGCTTCAAAAGCAACTTATACAGCAAAAAACTTCTTTATATCTGACGCAAGTTGCTCAAGTTGTCCGGCATCAACATAAAAGGTATTTCGCACACTCCAACCATCAAAAAGTGTGGCTTCAATAGAAACATGACCAAGACTGTCGGTAGTGCAAATCAAACGCAATTCTCCCTCTAAAGAAGTCCACTTTTTTTCACCGTTCCATCCTTTCCAACATTTGGCTATATATTCAAAAAATCGAGTCAATCCACTGTCAAATGGATCGTAAGCATAAACCTTTGAAAAAGCACTTAGATTATGACCTCTAATTGTTACAAGGAAATACTCTGATCCATCTGTTTGCATTAAACCTTCTTGCTCTGAAAGTTCTAACTCACTCGAATCTTTTGAACATTTAATAATCACGAAATATCTCTAAATAATTTGAAAACCGACAGCCAATAAATTAAAACTATTCATTCGACAAAATGACCTTAATATCGGTGCGACGATTTTGTTGCCGTCCAGCTTCGGTGTTGTTTTCGGCAACTGGATTGGTCGAACCGCGTCCGATGGTTTGGAAGCGTTCGGGTTTGATATTCGGGAAATTTTTGGTGATGTAGTTTTTTAC
>JANOXW010000273.1:0-4211 GCA_031418635.1 Acidobacteriota bacterium | reverse complement strand
TGTCGTTTTTTCCTGATGATATTTAAAGCGATTCGTGTCGGCAGAATTATCGGCAAAGCGAGCGAAACAACCGCAAATGCGGTACGTTTTGAAAATGGCGCATTTAAAACTCGTTTTGCGGCAAAGGAACGCGCCAAGTGATAAAATTGAATCAAAGTCTTTTTCAACTCGTAATTTTTGGCGTGATAAATCATCGCCGAATCGGTCAAATATAACTTGTGTCCGCGTTTTTTAAGTTCTTCATTAAAAAAAGTTTCAAAAAAGCCGTCGGCAAAATTTTCTCGCAATTCATCCAAAATTTCTTTTTTGTATGAAGCGTTAAAACCCGACAAAGTTTCCGTTTCGCCCGCTTTGTTCGGCGACATATATTTTCCATAATCGTAAAAATAAACCGCCCAATCCAAAGGCTGCGAATTGTCCGTATTTTCAATTGCGCCGCCGATTGCCGCGTGATTGGATTCGTGTGCTTTTTTAATGTCTTGACACCATTTTTCATCAAAAAAACAATGATCTTCCGCCAACGCAACTATCTCGCCGTTTGCCAAACCGATGCCGTAACTACGAAGTTGCGGAACTGTCGTTTCTGCCGCAAGTTCAATAAATTTGACGAATGAAAACTGTGAACTGTCGGCTAAATTTTTCATCGGAAAATTGCTGACAGCGATAACTTCCGTTTCCATTTCGGCTTGTTTTTCTAAAGAAATCAAACATCGCCGCAACGAGTCAACATCGTTCCACGCCGCAATTACAATCGAGATTTTTATCGTCATTCCACTTTGCTCAAACTGTTTCCGCCACCGAAAATTTGCCCGACAAATTCACCGAAAGCATAGACTATCATAAAAACAAAAAGCATTGGGAACGATAGCAAAAGTTCCTTTTGATTTCGTTTTTTTTGCAAAACATTTTGGACAATTCGCCACGTCAGATGAAACGGCGCGATTGGCGCGTAAAGCACATAAAAAATCTGTTGCAAAAAGGTTGATTTTCGCCTTCGCATAGCGGCAAACGAGCGTGAATAATGAAATCTTTGCGATAAAAAGTAAAAGAAACCAAACTCTTTTTTGTGATTGACGATAATTGAAGGCACGGCAAGAAAGTTGACGTTCATTCGCCGCAATTCAACTTGCATAAAATATTCCCAATAATTGGTTTTGATGTCGTTGTCAACTTGTTCAATCGCCGTGCGCTTGTAAGAAACATTATTTCCCGCAACAAATTCTGTTTCGCCCGCATTTATCGGCGGCATAAACGCGCTGTATTCGCATAAAAAAGTTGCCCAATCGGTTAATCTCGTTTGACAGGCATTTTCGATTGCGCCGCCAACTACTGCATAACCTTTTTCGTGCGCTGTTTGAAACTCCGAAAACCAATTTTCAGGCGCAATGCAATGATCTTCGGTAATAATCAAAAAATCGCCGCGTGCCTCTTTCATTCCTATCGCACGAAGTTCGGGAACGCCGACTTTTTCAGCCGATTTTATCAGTTTAACTAGCGGAAAATGTGTTTTGATATGTTCGGCTGTGCCGTCTGTCGTGCTGTCAACGACGATAATTTCCGCGTCGTGTTCGCCTTGTTGATTTTTAAGCGCACTCAAGCATTCGGCAATCGTCGGCAAACCGTTGACGGAAGCAATAATGACGGAAAACTTGGGCATAAATCGGATTTCGCTTAATAAATATGTTCGCAACTTTTCCCCGTTCCCGCAATGTAACCAAAGGTTTCGCCGATTGACCAAAGGAAAATTGCCAAAACCGAAATCGGTAGAGCTGAAATAAATTTGCGCCAAAAGCGTCTTTTTTGCAAAACGGGCGTTATAATGCGGATAAAAAAAACAAACGGCAGAAAAATTGTGCCGACGGCATAAAGAAAGCGTTTAAGGACAGTTTTACTTTTAATTCGCATTCCCGCAAAACAGCGTCCGTGATGAAAACGGCGCACGAGAAACGGCAGAAATTTAAACGATTTTGTGTAATAAACCAACATCGAAGGTGCGGAAATTAACTCGATTCCCTCAGCTTGAAGTTGCTGACACAGATAAGTTTTCCAGAATTCGTTTTCGACAAATTGCGAATGTTTTTCCAACACATCGCGCTTGAACGAGATGTTATTTCCCGGCAAAACTTCAACTGCGCCCGCCGCAAACGGTTTCATAAATTGTCCATATTCGCAAAAATAAGCCGCCCAATCCACAAGTTTTTTACCTTCGGACATTTCCACCGCGCCACCGATAACGGGTGAATCTGATTGATGCGCCGCGAAAATTTCGGAAATCCAATTTTCAGCGACGACGCATGACGAATCTGTAATAGCAATAATTTCGCCCGAAGCACGTGCAATTCCTGCCGCCCACAAAACGGGAAGCGTAGTTTTTTCGGGAAATTCGATGATGCAAATATCTCGTAACGCCGTTGTCCCGACGGCGTTGCGTTGTGATATGGAATTATGCGTAACGATGATTTCTACATTCTCGCCATCATTGGCAAGAATGCTGTCCAAACATTTTTTCAAAACCGTCTGAGAATAAATCGAAGCTACGACGATGGACAATTTTACTGATTTTTCTTGTTTATCCATCACTTTTCCGCTTCCCAAAGATAGCCGCTAAGTTCGCCAATTGACCAACTCAAGAGAAATAAACTTAAAATCGGCAACGCTAAAACAAATTTGCCGACATTTCTTTTCTTGGCAAAAACTCGCCTTGCAATTCGATAAAGATAAAGAACCGAAATCGAAGGCGACAGCAAAATATAGACGATTCGTTTTCCAAGCGACATATTCGCGGCGCGGGTATTGCCGAATTGTTTGCCGTGGTGAAATCTCTGATTCATAAAGCCCGCAAACGTAAAAGAATCGTGGTGATAGACGACAATTTTAGGCGTTTTTAGAAGTTTCATATCGGCTTTTCGCATTTTTTGATGGACGAAATTTTCCCAAAATCCGTCGCTCATCGCATCTTCGACAAGTTGCAAATCGTGCCGTTTGTAAGAAGCATTATCGGCGGCAAAATCTTCGACTTCGACTTCATTAAACGGCAACATATACGGGCTGTAGCGGCAAAAATAAACTGCCCACGAAATGATGCTGGAGTTTGCGTCGTTTTCAATCGCGCCGCCGATTCCAGCGTAATCGGCTTCATTGGCGCGAAGCGTTTCCGCAACCCAATTTTCCGACGGCACAAAATGCGTCGTCGTCAAAGCCACGAATTCGCCAGCACTTTGTTTAATGCCGATTCCCCATAATTCAGGTATTAACTTATCTTTTGCGGCATTTATAAGATTAACATTTGGAAAATCGCGTTTGATGATTTCCGCCGTATCGTCGGTGGAATTATCAACCACGATTATCTCGAGGTCTTCGTTTTTGCGTTGATTTTCGAGAGTTTGCAAGCAATCGGAAACACTTGTTAGAGCATTTTGCGAGGCGAGAACGACTGATAGTTTTAGTTTTTTCGGGTTGATACTCATTTTGTCTTGTTTATTAAAATATCACGAATTTGCGCGACGACAATCGCTTCGTCAGGTGTAATCGGTAATGGCTTGCCTTTGATTGCCTGATAAAATTCGTCAATCAACTGCCGTAAGCCCGGATATGCCGATTCTCCGCGAAGACTTCTGCGCCCAAGATTCAAAGTTGCCGAAGAGAAATTTTTTATCGCCAAATCAAACGGATGCAAAATCTTTCTCGCTTTGGAGGTTTTTCCTGATTCGATAACCGAAAAACCGTGAAAAAGGTCGAGATGAATGGTGCCGTTTGTGCCGAAAATCTGAAAATTATTGAGCGTCGGGCGCGAATTCATACTGACAAAAATCGAAAGCGAAATTTCCCGCGCTTTGCCCGAAACGCGCAGTTCGCCATTGTTTGGACAAAAAATGTTCCAATTTTCTGTTGTCAAATCATCGCCCAAAAATGTCTGCATTAACGAAAGCGGATGTGGCAGAATATCGGCGGCAATCGTATCGAGTTGGTTTGCTTCCAAATTCGTTCCGCCCGCCGAACAGATATTTGCTTGCAGATGCACAATTTGCCCGATTTGTGGCAACATCTTTTTTGCGTTTTGAACGCCGTCTTGAAAAACGAATTGATGCACCGGACATAAAATAACATTGTGCTTTACTGCTAAATCAAAAAGCGCGATAGTTTCTTCCGCCGTTTGCACGATCGCGACGTAACGCTCAATCACTCCGGCAGCGTATCCGGCCGTGCGCAAT
>JANOXW010000272.1:0-9130 GCA_031418635.1 Acidobacteriota bacterium | reverse complement strand
AAGTTTTTGCAAAAAGACGGCAAAATTATGATGGGTTGGGACGAGATTTTTCAGCCCGAAATACCAAAAGACATCGTTATTCAATCGTGGCGCGGTCAAGAATCGCTCGCCAAAGTTGCGCGACAAGGCAATCAAGGCATTCTGTCAAACGGCTATTATATTGACCTCATGTTTCCCGCGTCGCAACATTATTTGATTGATCCGTTACCCGCAAACACCACTTTAACGGCAGAAGAACAAAAGCGAATTTTGGGCGGTGAAGCGACGATGTGGAGCGAATGGGTTTCGCCCGAAACGATTGATTCACGCATCTGGTCGCGGACGGCGGCAATCGCTGAAAGATTTTGGTCGCCCCGCGAAGTCAATGATGTTGACGATATGTATCGCCGTCTCGAAATTATTAGCATACAGCTTGAAGAAGTCGGCTTAACGCATCGCAAAAATCAAGTAATGTTGCTTCGTCGTCTGGCAAATAATCAAGATATTTCCGCGCTTCAAACTTTGGTTTCCATAATCGAACCAGTCAAAGAATATCGGCGTTTTCAAATTCGTCCGCAGACGATGCTTTCGCCGTTGACGGGTTTGATTGATGCGGCGCAAGCCGATGCCAACGAAGCGCGAAAATTCAATAAATTAGTGCAGAAAATTGGGATAAACAAAAGTTTTTCGGCTGATTCGGCAAAGTTAAAAGCGATTTTTTCGGACTGGAAAAACGCCGGAATTATATTGAAATCACAAATCGAAAATGCGTCCGCTTTGACAGAAGCAAAACAGATTGCGCCCGATTTGCAGAGTTTAGGGGAAATTGGTTTAGAAACCGTCGAGTTTTTAGAAAGCGGAAAAACTTCGAGCGCGGAATGGCGCGAGGCAAAACTCAAAAGTCTGGCTGAAATTGCTAAACAAAAAGCGGGTTTGGAATTTCAAGTTATCGAAGCGATGAAAAAATTGGTGGTCGTAACCGCCGGAAATTAAATTTTTACGACAAAAATTTTAATTAAAACGATGAACAAACAAGTTGTGGCAGGCATAGATATTGGCGGAACAAAAATCGCCGTCGCGCTCGAAAATCTCGTGGGCGAAAAAGTTGCCGCACGCCGATTGCTAACAGAAGTCGAACTCGGACCTGAACGAATTTTGGAAAATGTTTTACAAGCAATTGAAGAAATGTTGGTGGAAAATCGGACAACTCTCACGGCAATCGGGATCGGTTGTCCAGGACCAATTGATATTGAGCATGGACTTGCGCTTTCGCCAACAAATTTGCCTGATTGGATTGATTTTCCGCTGGTAGAAACGATTAAAAAAAGATTTTGCGTGCCGACAGTTTTGGATAATGACGCAAATGCCGCTGCGCTTGGCGAATATTTTTACGGCGCGGGACGCGGTTTCAAAGACATTCTTTATGTAACGATTTCGACCGGAATCGGCGGCGCAATTATTTGTGAGGGAACTATCCGGCACGGAGTCGGCGCAAGCGCAGGCGAAGTCGGACATACGATTGTCAAACCCGATGGATTGCTGTGTCTTTGCGGAACAAACGGCTGTTTAGAAACCATCGCATCGGGCTTGAGCATTGCGCGGCGAATGAAGGAATCTTTGGCAGCGCGGAATGGCGGAAATATTGAAAATTATGACGAAATAACTGCCGAAACAGTTGTCGAAGCGGTAAAAAAAGGCGATGAAATTGCTCAGAAAATTTGGGATGAAACGATTAAATATCTGGGAGTCGGCATCGGCAACGCGATTACGTTGATTGCGCCCGAAGCCGTCATTATTGGCGGCGGTGTTTCATCATCAGGCGAATTGCTTTTAGAACCGCTTCGCTGTCAAATCGGACGAAACGTAACGATGCTTCCAATTGAAAAAGTGAAAATATTAAAGGCTTCTTTGGGAAGTGAAAGCGGAGTTTGCGGTGCGCTGATGCTGGCGCACCACGTCGCGCAAAAAATGCACGAAAATGTCTATTGAAAACAAATTTACACGACGCGAATTTTTGGGAATCGGGCTGTCGGGCGCGGCTTCGCTGAGGCTTGCTCAAAAAGCATTTGCTCAAACCGACAAAAAATCAAAAGAAATGCTTCTCTACATCGGCACATATACTTCGTCGGGCAAAAGCGAAGGAATTTATGTTCACAAATTTGATTTGGAAACGGGCAAATTAACGCCTTTGCACATTGTCAAGGATGTTCTCGAACCTTCTTTTTTGACGATTGATAAAAGCCGCAAATATCTTTACGCCGCCAACGAATTGCTCGAATATGAAGGCAAAAAAAGCGGTGCGGTCAGCGCGTTTGCGATTGACCAAAAGACAGGCAATTTACAATTTTTGAACAAACAGTCGAGTTTGGGCGACGCACCGTGTTTTATTACGACAACCGAGAACGAAAAATTTGCTCTTGTCGCCAATTATTTAGGCGGAAATGTGTCGGTTTATCCGATTGAAAAAGACGGAAAACTCGGCGCATCCGTTGATTTGGCACAACATACAGGTTTCGGTCCAAACAAAGACCGACAAGAATCGGCACACGCGCATTCGATTATTTTAGACCGCAATAACCGTTTTGCGTTTGCCGCTGATTTAGGCATTGATAAACTGATGATTTACGCTTTTGATGCTAAAACAGGCAAACTCAAACCGAATGAAAATCAGCCGTTTTATCAAACAAAAGCGGGCGCGGGACCAAGACATTTTTCGTTCCACCCGAACGGAAAATTGGCGTTTTTAATCAACGAGTTAGACTTAACTATGACATCGCTTGCCTACGACGAAAAAATCGGAATGCTCAAAGAAATTCAAATCGTTCCGACGCTTCCGGCAGGTGTTTCAAACGTGGGCGCAACTTGCGCCGACATTCACGTTTCGCCGAACGGCAAATTTCTTTACGGCTCGAATCGTGGGCATAATAGCATTGTTTCATATAAAATAGACGAAAAAACAGGACGGCTCGAATACATCGAACACACTTTGACAGTCGGCAAAAAACCGCGAAATTTTGCGATTGCGCCCGACGGCAAATTTTTGCTGGTTGCCAATCAAGATTCGGATAATATCGTGGTTTTTCGGATTGACGAAAAGACGGGAAAACTCCAAACAACCGGCAATATAGCGCAAGTTCCGGTGCCGGTTTGTTTGAAATTTATTCCGTCTTTTGCTTGAGAATTACTTCAAAAAATAGCTTGATAACTTTTATTTTTAATAATCAAAGATGTCGGAAATTGTAAAAAAAAATCGCTTTCTTTCGCTTGATGTTTTTCGCGGAATGACGGTTGCCGGAATGATTTTAGTCAATAATCCGGGAACTTGGGAAGCAATCCATTCGCCGCTTGAACACGCAGAGTGGAATGGAATAACGCCCACGGATTTAATTTTTCCGTTTTTCCTCTTCATTGTCGGCATAGCAATTCCGCTGGCTTTCGGCAAAAGAATTGAAGAGGGAATGAGGAAAAATATTTATGGGAAAATATTTCGTCGTGCCGCCCTGATTTTTCTTTTAGGCTTGTTTATTGCGGCATTTCCATATTTTGATTTTTCGACCTTACGGATTCCGGGTGTTTTACAGAGAATCGCAGTTTGTTATCTCGTTGTTTCGCTGATTTTTTTGCATACCAACTGGAAACAGCAAACTCTGATTGGCATCGGATTATTGCTTATTTATTGGATTTTGATGACAATGATTTCTATTCCGGGCTGTGAGTTGACGACGATTGACGACAAAGCCTGCAATTTATCAGCGTATCTTGACCGCGTAATTCTTGGTGTAAATCATATTTGGAGTTTGGGAAAAGTTTATGATCCCGAAGGAATTCTTTCGACAATTCCGGCGATTACCACGGCTCTTGCGGGTGTTTTGACGGGAACTTGGTTGAAAAGCGAAAGAACCGACTTAGAAAAAGTTAGCGGAATTTTCTTTTTCGGAGTTGTTTTGGTAACTGTCGGGTGGTGTTGGAATTTCTTTTTTCCGATTAACAAAGCTCTTTGGACGAGTTCTTATGTGGTTTTTACCGCAGGTTTGGCTTTATGTTTTCTAGGTTTTTGTTACTGGCTAATTGACATCAAAGGCTACCAAAAATGGGCGAAACCTTTTGTCATTTTTGGTGTCAATGCGTTGGCTTTATATGTCGGGGCGGAACTTTTGGCGAAATGTCTTGATTTGATTCAAGTTACCGGAAAAGACGGTGAGCCAACTGCTTTGCAAGGTTGGATTTTTGAAACAATCTTTTTACCGCTGGCTTCGCCCATCAATGCTTCGCTAATTTACGCCATTTGTTTTGTTTCGTTTTGGCTTTTTATAATGTGGATTTTGTATCGAAGGAAAATCTACATAAAAGTTTGATTTTAATAGGGAATTCTGCAAATGGTTGGTTTTAGAAAGTTAAAGTATGATTGGTAAAACTCGGAAAAACTTGGTTGTGTTTGCGGTTATTGCTTTATTTTGTTGCAATGCGGCATTCGCACAACTTCGCTATTCTCAATTGACTTTCAAAGACGAATTTAATGGTGCAAAAGGTTCAGCAGTTGATGATTCCAAATGGACTTCGGAGATCGGCGGTGGCGGTTGGGGCAATCAGGAATTGGAATATTATACGAATTCGACGGACAACGCCTATCTCGACGGACAAGGTTCGCTCGTCATTAAGGCTATAAAACTCAATTCGCCATTGACTTTAAGTTGTTGGTATGGCGCGTGTCAATATACTTCGGCGCGGCTCATTACGAAAGGAAAATTCGACCAAAAATACGGTAAATTCGAGGCGCGAATTAAAATTCCTCGCGGGCAAGGAATGTGGGGCGCGTTTTGGATGCTCGGCAACGACATTGACAAGATTGGTTGGGCAAAATGTGGCGAGATTGACATTATGGAAAACATCGGGCGCGAACCTTCCATTGTTCACGGCACGATTCACGGTCCCGGATATTCCGGCGCAAACGGCATCAGCTCATCTTTTAGTCTGGCAAATAATGCCGCATTTGCCGACGATTTTCACATTTATTCAACCGAATGGAGTGAAAACAAAATCAGTTTTTATGTTGACGGAAATCTTTATAAAACCATCACGCCAACTGATTTGCCAAACCGTGCAAAATGGGTTTATGACCACCCGTTTTTTATCATTTTGAATTTCGCCATCGGCGGAGCGTGGGGCGGAAATCCTGATGGAACTTCGGTTTTTCCACAGACGATGGTTGTTGATTATGTGAGAGTTTATAAACGGTAATGTTTGAAAAATTTGAGGAGATTTGGCGATGAAGAAAATTTGGCTTGTTTTGTTTTTGAGTTTTTTAGCAATCGGAAATATCAACGCACAAACGAACGGGGCGAGAACTGAAATTTTCTTGAATTCAGGTTGGAAGTTTCGTGAAATTAACAAAACCGACTGGCTTCCGGCGACTGTTCCGGGCTGTGTTCACACGGATTTGCTCGCCAACAAAACCATCGAAGACCCGTTTTACCGCGACAATGAGAAAAATCTGCAATGGATTGGCAGAACCGATTGGGAATATCAGACGACTTTTAATGTTTCCGCCGAAATTTTGAAACGCCAAAATCTCGAAATCGTGTTTCAAGGGCTTGATACTTACGCCAATGTTTTTCTGAACGACAAACCGATTTTAGATGCCGATAATATGTTTCGGACGTGGCGCGTTGATGTTAAAAACGCTTTGAAACAAGGCGAAAATGTCTTGCGAATCAAATTTCGTTCGCCGATTAACGAGATTTTACCGTTGATGGAAAAACTCGATTACGAACTTCCCGCGGTCAATGATCAAGGCGAAAAAACCTCTCCTTACACGCGCAAAGCTCCGTATCAATACGGTTGGGATTGGGGACCAAGATTTGTTACGAGCGGCGTTTGGAAACCTGTCAATTTAGTCGCTTGGGACAATGCGCGAATTGAAGATTTACAGATTAAACAAAACAAGTTGTCGAAAGAATCGGCAGATTTGAGCGCAATTGTTGAAGTCATTTCATTAGGCACAAACGATGCGACAATTGAAGTTGAAAACACGACCGACAAAAAAATCGTGGCGACGCGGACAATCAAATTAACGAATGGCGTAAATAAAATTCCGCTTGATTTCGTGTTGGCAAATCCGAAACTTTGGTATCCGATTGGCTTAGGCGAACAATCACTTTACGCTTTCAAAGCGAAACTTATTTTGAATAAAAAATCGGTTGATGAGCAATCAAAACGAACAGGTTTAAGAACGCTTGAATTACGTCAAAAGCCTGATCAATACGGCATCAGTTTCGAGTTTGTCGTCAACGGAATTCCGGTTTTTGGGCGCGGCGCAAACTGGATTCCGGCGGATATTTTCCCGACGCGCATCACAAGAGAAAAATACAAAAATCTGCTGACTTCCTTGAAAGACGCGAATATGAATATGATTCGCGTGTGGGGCGGCGGAATTTATGAGGACGATTATTATTACGATTTGGCGGACGAAATGGGCATCTTGGTTTGGCAAGATTTTATGTTCGCGTGCAGTATGTATCCGGGCGATAAAGCCTTTCTCGAAAATGTCCGTGCGGAAGCGATTGATAACGTCAAACGTCTCAGAAATCATCCGTCAATCGTGATTTGGGTTGGCAATAACGAAATCGAAACCGCGTGGCAACATTGGGGTTGGAAGGATAAATTGCCGAATTTCATTTGGGAAGATTATCTGAAACTTTTCGTGCGTTTGTTGCCCGAAGTTTTGGATGAATACGACGATTCGCGCCCGTATTGGCAAAGTTCGCCAAGCTCGAATTTTCAAGCTGATTCGGAATTTCAAGGCATCGGCGACACGCATTATTGGCAAGTCTGGCACGCCGAAAAGCCTTATAAAGAATACGAAAAACAGTTTCCGCGCTTTATGAGCGAATACGGTTTTCAATCGTTTCCCGAATTTGAAACCGTCAAAACCTACACGACCGAAGAAGACCGCAAATCAATCGAAACGCCGATTATGCTTGCTCATCAACGCCATCCGCGCGGCAATCAACTGGTCAAAGAATATATGCTCCGCGAATATAATCAGCCGAAGGATTTCGAATCGTTTTTATATGTCAGCCAAGTTTTGCAAGCCGAAGGAATCAAAATCGGCGCGGAACATTTTCGGCGCATTATGCCGCGCAATATGGGTTCGCTTTACTGGCAGGCAAACGATTGCTGGCAAGTCGCGTCGTGGTCGGGCATGGATTATTTCGGACGTTGGAAGGCATTGATGTATTACACGAAGAAATTCTATGCGCCGATGTTGATTTCCCCGCACGTTGACGACAGCGGCACGCTGAACATTTACGTCGTTTCCGATTCACCCGAAGCGAAACAGGCGCAGATGGTTTTGTCTTTGATTGATTTGAACGGCAAAATTTTGAGTTCAAAACAGATGGATTTAAGCATTGAACCGCTCAAAGGCAAATCATATTTTACGCAAAAGACGAGCGAATTTTTAAACGGCGCGGACGATAAAAATACTTTTTTGTTAGCGGAATTAAAAGTCGGTGGCAAAACCGTTTCAAACAACGAATATTTCTTCAAACCGTTTAAAGAATTGAGCGTTTCGCGCCCCGCAATTAAAACTGAAATCGCGTCGTCCGCAAACGGTTTCAAAATCGTAATTTCGACCGACAAACTGGCAAAATCCGTTTATCTTTCGGGCTTTATCGAAGGCTTTTTCGCAGACAATTATTTCAACTTAATCCCGGGCAAACCAATGGAAATCGAATTTCGCATAAAACAAAAAATGAGCGTGGACGAATTTCGCCAAAAACTGAAAGTTCGTTCGTTGATTGATGCTTTTACGGAGTGAAAAAAGTTTTTCTGCTTCGGCTTTAATCTATTTAATAGTTCAAGATTTATAAAGATTTTAATGTATAAAAAAATTGGAATAGTAACGGGCGGCGGTGATGCGCCGGGGTTAAATGCGGTGATTCGCGCAGTAGTAAGAACCGCTATCAGACAATATGCGATGAGCGTTGTCGGGGTTGAAAACAGTTTTGAGGGCTTGCTCGACGATAAAATGATCCGCGAATTAAGAACTTCGGATGTTATCGGCTTGTTGCCGCGTGGCGGAACGATTCTCGGAACTTGCAACACCGGAAATTTCTGTCGCTATTCGCCTGCAGGTGAAGTGATTTATCCTGAACAGCCGTTTGAACAGGCTCTTGAAAATTTGCAGCGGCTCGGCATTGAAGCACTCGTCGTTCTCGGCGGCGAAGGAACTTTGGGCATTGCCGAACAATTTCACAAACGCGGTTTTCCGATAGTCGGTGTGCCGAAAACGATTGACAATGATTTGGCGGCAACCGAATTGACATTCGGATTTATGACGGCGATTGATATTGCCACCGAAGCCCTTGACCGTCTGCATACAACCGCCGAATCGCACAATCGCGTAATGATTTTGGAAGTGATGGGCAGAAATAGCGGCTGGATTGCGTTACACGCCGGATTGACCGGAAGCGCGGATGTAATTTTGATACCGGAAATTCCATTCGTTATGGAGCGTGTCTTTGAAGCGGTCAAAGCGCGTGATGCCAGCGGTTCACGTTTCACAAATATCGTGGTTGCCGAAGGTGCGAGAGAACTTGGCGGCAGTGAAATCTATCTGGAAAGCGGAACTGCTTCTAAAGTTAAACGTCTCGGCGGTGTCGGCGAGCATCTACGCCAAAAAATCGAAGAAGCGACGGGAAAAGAATCCAGAACAGTGGTTTTAGGTCATCTCCAACGCGGCGGCAGCCCTAATTCTTTTGACCGAATGTTAGCGACGAATTTTGGTGCGTGTGCGGTTCATTCGTTGGCGGAAGGCGAATACGGCAAAATGGTCGCTCTGAAATCATCCACCGTTGTTACCGTCCCACTTGAAGAAGCTCTTGTGAACATCAAAAAAGTTACGCTTAACGGACAGTTAGTGCGAACAGCACGCGACATCGGGATTTCATTCGGCGCAAATGATGAACCTGAATATGTAGTGTAAAATACCAACCAATGGCTATAAATTGATGCAACAAGTGGCAGAAGACGCAATCAAGCGGGCATTAAAAAATTAAGCAATTAACCATAGATGTTTTTTGGCTAAATCATTTAACGAGATTTGCACTTTACTTAGTCAAGGATTGAAATATACTCTGATAGTTTTAAT
>JANOXW010000271.1:0-7198 GCA_031418635.1 Acidobacteriota bacterium | reverse complement strand
TTTTATTATTTCTTTTTCTACAATTGGTGTCATAATTTGTTAATAGTGAATAGTGAATAGTGGATGGTTAATGATGAATTGCATACGAAAAACACAATTAGCCATTAACCACTAACCTTTGACTAGATTTTTTTATCAATATCAATCTGCGGTTGCAGATTTTCTTTAGGTAAAGAAGTTTCAATCGCTTCATTTTTCCTTAATAATCGCTCTTTTGAAAGTTGCGAAAGCAATCGCAAATGTCCAAAGATGGTTCGTGCCGTTTTCATTTTAGAAAATCCGAAAAGCCGGACTTCTAAAAGTGCCGGATATTCGACAATATTTCCGCCACGCAAATTGAGTTTTCCAAGCAATTCCGCTACGCCGAGAAAACCCGATTCTTTTAATTCTAAATCAACGACGGAATTTCGGCGATAGATGCGGAAACAACTTGTATAAGTATCGAGTTTTGCAATTAAAACCCGACGATACAAAAATGATGCGCCTTTTGAAAGAAAAAGCCGCCATTCGGGAACATTTCGCACGCCGCCGGCTTTGTGATACGGCGATGCCGTAACAAGATCAACATTTTCGGTCAGAAGCGGAAGCATATTTTCAAGTTCGTGCGGATCGTAAGTGCAATCGCAGTCCATTGAACAAACTATTTCCGTTTCCGTCATCTTTATTCCCGTCATAATGCCCGCCGCTACGCCTTTATTTATTTCGTGCTGAACGATTTGCACGTTTTCGCGTCCGCCGAAAAGTTCTTTTAATTTATTTAGCGTGTTGTCTTTACTGCAATCGTCAACAAAAATAAATGCGGGTTTATAATTTCGGCTCAACTTTTCTTCGACGCTTCGTAAGGTATTTGCCAAATAGGGCAAGGCTTCTTCTTCGTTATAGCAAGGAATTACAATTGTGATTGGTGTTTGAATTTTGGATGTTGGATGTTGGATTGTTTCAACCGGACTTTCGAGTTTCGATTCCCGACTTTCGACTTTGATTCCGAGAAATTCCGCACCGCCAACAAACTCATATTTTCGCAAATACTCTTTAACAACCCATTCCATCTTGTCGAGTTTTCGATAATGACGAATGCGGTTGTAGTGCGAAGCCGCCGAAATGCGCGGTTGTTCGGGGTCGAGTTCCCAAACGTGAAAATAAAGCACAAACGGTTCTTCGTAACGCTTTGTCCAATTATGGACAGCGTGGCGCATCAAGGTATGCGGAATTTGCCGAAGATAATTTCCACCCGAAATCGGCAATAAACCTAAACCTAAGTCGCGTGTGGCGTATGGAAATTCCCAAATGATTTTTTCGTGAGTGGAAATCTGATGCGCCAAACGCTTCGATTTTGCGTCCTTGCGCGTCGGTAAAAACGATGCGTCATAAACAAAACCTTCGTCTGCCAAAATGTCCAAAATCCAATCGTCTTTCTCAAAAGATAATTTTTCTGCCGCCCGATACCCAATGATTTTCTGCCCGCCGGCATCTTCTAAAACTTTGTTAGTGCGGCGCACGTCTTCGCGGAATTCCTCAGGCGTTAGGTGGCGCAAACTGCGATGATAAAATCCGCGACTCGCAACTTCGTGTCCGCGTGAAACAATTTCACGAATTATTTTCGGATTTTGCTCGGCAATCCAACCAAGCACAAAAAATGTCGCTTTCGTTTTAAATCTGTCAAGCAAATCCAAAGTTTTCAGCGTATTTTTCTCGTAACGTGGCTCAAAATGCAACCAATTTCTCTGTTGTATAAGATTCTCAAACGCGCCGACGTGGAAATAGTCCTCGACCAAAACGGTTAAGAGATGTTTTTTGTTCAGGGCAGTTTGATTCATTTTCGGGTTCTAAAATAATTACTTTTGAGTAGCTTTTTTGTGAACGGCTTTCGGCTTGAACTTGTCTTCGATTATTTTGACGATGCGTTTTGCCGCTTTGCCGTCGCCAAACGGATTAGAAACTTCTTTGACCGATTTTATCCAAGTTTCGACCACATAATTTTCTTCGAGCATCAACTTTAGCTTATGCGGATCGCCGCCGACGAGTTTGGCAACACCAGCGCGAATCGCTTCCGGTCGTTCGGTATTTTCGCGCAAAACAAGCAACGGTTTGCCCAAACTCGGAGCTTCTTCCTGAACGCCGCCCGAATCGGACACAATTAGCCAAGCGTTTTTCATCAAGGCAATAAAATCAACATAATTAAGCGGTTCAAGCAGATGAATATTTTCAATATCTGCCAAAATACTTTCCGTTACGGCTTTGACATTCGGGTTCGGATGGACGGGAAAAATCAGGCAGACATCTTTTCTTTTGACCACAAAATCGCGCAAAACCTTCAGGTTTCCACTCATTGTTTCGCCAAAACTTTCGCGGCGATGCGTGGTCAATAAAATTCTTTTTTTACCTTCGGTTTGTTCGATTACTTCCTCGATTTTTTTGCTCGGTTTCAGGTTTTTCAAAATATATCGAAGCGAATCAACCACCGGATTGCCGCTGACGAAGATTTTTTCACTCGGAATATCTTCCGCCAACAGATTGCGGCGATTTTTCTCCGTGGCGGCAAAATGAAAAGCGGCGATATTTGAAACAAGTCGGCGATTCATCTCTTCGGGAAACGGGCTGTTTAAATTGCCGGAACGCAAACCCGCTTCGATATGACCAATTGGAATTTTGCGATTAAAGCCCGCTAATGCGCCCGCCAAAGTCGTCGTCGTATCGCCTTGAACTAAAATTAAATCGGGTTGTTCCGATGCCAAAATCTTGTCCAATTTTGCCAAAACCCGCGAGCAAACCTCATTCGGCGTTTGATTTTTGGTCATCACGCGCAAGTCGAAATCAATATCAATGTTGAGCAATTTCAAAAAAGGTTTGAGCAATTCTTTATGTTGGCTGGAAGAAACAACAATAGTTTGAAAAGACTTCTTTTTGAGTTCGTGAACAACGGGCGCAAGTTTTATCGCTTCGGGGCGCGTCCCGAAAAGAACGAGAATCTTGAGCCGCCAATCTACGGTCTTCTGAAAAGATGTTTTCGATGTTTTACTTGTAGTATCCAACATTTTTGCCAAAGCAGTTAAGCGAAACGCAAATTTATTATAAACTGAACAGATGTATTATTCCTTTTTTTACAGAATAACTAGAAAAACTTTTCTTTATTTTGGTGGAATTTTACTACTTTTACTTTCTTTTGTTCAAGGTTTTTCTCAAACCGAAAAAGATTCGGCGTTGCGCGGCAGTATCGCAGATTCAAACCGATTGTTGATTTCTAAGGCAAAAATTAAAATTATTTCTGAATTCGGAAACGTAACAGATTGTTTGACCGATAATCAAGGCGGATTTTCTTGTAATATAAATTTCGACGGAAAGTTCACACTTGAAATTCAAGCGGAAGGCTTTTCTATTTTACGACAATCTTTCACAAAATTGCAAGATTTTCCGCAAGACAGCATTTTTACGCTTATGCCGTTGGCTTTACGCGAAGAAATTATCGTTACGGCAACCCGCACCGAAACTCGTTTGGGCGAAACTCCGGCAAGCATCGTTACGCTGTCAAAAGCGGAAATAAACACAACCGCCGCGCCGACGATTGACGACGCGCTGCGGCAAGTTGCGGGTTTTTCGCTGTTTCGTCGTTCAGGAAGCCGCAACACAAATCCGACAGCGCAAGGCGTTTCTCTGCGCGGAGTTGGCGCAAGCGGCGCAAGCCGTTCGCTGGTTTTATTGGACCGAGTTGCGCTCAACGATTCGTTTGGTGGTTGGATAATTTGGAGTCGCGTTCCGCCGATTGCGGTTGAGCGCATCGAAGTTTTGCGCGGCGGTGCGGCGAGTCTTTACGGAAGCGATTCGTTGAGCGGAACGATAAATATAATTCCGCGAAAAGTGCGCGAAAAATACGCTTTTTCCGCCGAAGTTTTTGGCGGAACGCAGAACACTTTTTCCGCTTCGACATTTTCCGGTTTCAAAATAAAAGATTGGAGCGCAGATTTTGTCGCTTCCAATTTTCAAACGAAAGGCTATATTTTGATTGACAAAAATGTGCGCGGCGCGGTTGATAGTTTCGCCGGTTCTCGAAATTCAAATTTTTCAGCGCGAATCGAAAAAACTTTTGGCGAAAACCTGAATCTTTTTTTCAAGCCTTCATATTTTGGCGAAGCGCGAACAAACGGAACGCCATTGCAAATAAATCGAACTCATCTTCGAGAATTTGTTTTTGGCGGCGAATTAAACTCTTCAAATCCAAAGTCCAAAATCCAAAATCCAAAATTGACTTGGCTTTTCTATGGCGGAACGCAGGTGTTTGACCAAACATTTTCTTCGATTAGCGCAGATAGAAACAGCGAAAGTTTGATTCGACGGCAAAGAGTTCCCACACAAAATTTTGGTTTTTCGAGTCAGTTTTCGGGCGTTGTCGGAAAAAATCAAACTTTGGTAACAGGTTTTGAAGCGCGTGAAGTTCGCGGCGCAAGCGATGAAGTCGGCTTCCTTAATAATCGCGCAACTTTCGTCAGTAGTTCGGGCGGACGTGAAAGAACTTTCAGCGCGTTTTTGCAAGACTTTGCGCGAATCGGTTCTCGACTTATTTTAGCGGGAAGTGCGCGTTTTGATGCGTGGCAAAACATTCGCGCATCGAGTTCGACAAGAACGCTTTCAAACAACCAAACAACCACGGTAATTTTTCCAAGTCGCCGTGAAAGCGCGTTTAGTCCGCAGATTTCCGCGCTCTTTCAAGCGACAAAAGATTTATCGTTTTACGCACTTGCTTCAAAAAGTTTTCGTGCGCCGACATTAAACGAACTCTATCGCGGCTTTCGTGTCGGCAATGTCGTAACCAACGCCAACGAAAATCTGCGGGCGGAAAAAGCGGCGAATTTTGAAACAGGTGCGAATTTCAGTCTTGCTAAAATCTATCTGCGCGGCAATCTTTTTCGGACAAACATTTCACAGCCGATTGCCAATGTAACTTTGTCATCTGCGCCGAATCTGATTACGCGCCAACGGCAAAATGTCGGAAAAACGCGGACGCAAGGTTTGGAAATCGAAGCGGAAACACGCTTTCGTAATTTTAATTTTTCAGTTGGTTATCTTTTGACAGATTCGCGCGTTTTAGATTTTCCCGCTAATCGAAGTTTGGAAGGCTTGTTCATCCCGCAAGTTGCGCTGCATCAATTTACATTTCAAACAAATTATTCAAAAAAGGCTTGGACGCTATCGTTTCAAGGACGCGCTTCTTCAAAGCAGTTTGACGACGATTTGAATTTGTTTCGGCTTGAGCCTTATTTTCAACTCGACGCTTTCGCGGCGAAGAAATTCAAAGAAAAAGCGCAAATTTTTGCGGCAATTGAAAATATTTTTAGTTCGCTCTATTCAATCGGCAAAACGCCCGTCAGAACCGTTAGTTCACCAATAAATTTGCGTGTCGGAATTCGATTTAAGTAAGTATGAAGGATAAAGAATGAGGGATGAACAAGATGTTTGCTTTGTTCATCCCTCGTCCTTTATCTTTCATCCCTTTCCAACTACTCCGGCGGACCTGAACAGCCTTCGCCGTGCAGGGCGGGAATTTTAGTGCTGATAATCGGATAATTTTCGGCTTCGGCGTTTATTTCCAGCCAACCCATATACTCTTCGGGAATTGACATATCCGAAAAAATTGCCTCAACGGGACATTCGGGCAAGCAAGCGTCGCAGTCAATACAAGCGTCAGGGTTGATTAAAAGTCGGTCGGGCAATTCGTGAAACGCCTCAACGGGACAAACCGCCGCACAATCGGTATATTTACATTCGATGCACGGTTCGGTTACGATATATGTCATTCTTAAAAAATCTCCTTAATTGTTCCTAAAAGTAAAATAAAATATGATACTCAAAAGCATAACTTGTCAAATCGGGTAAGACAAGTGCAAAAATTAGTCCTTTGTCCTTCAACCTTTGTCCTTTGTTTTAATCTTTGATATAAACCTATAAGCAGAAGTTGGCGAAGGATGAAGGACAAAATAATAAAATGAAAAATTTGAAAGCGGAAAGAGAATTGGCGTTTGATTTTTTGCGGGTGTGCGAGGCGGCGGCGATTGAATCAGCCCGCACGATGGGACAAGGTGATAGAAAACATTCCGACCACGTTGCTGTCGAAGCGATGCGTCAAGTAATGGACAGCGTGCCGATGCGCGGACGCATCGTTATCGGCGAAGGCGAACGCGACGAAGCACCGATGCTTTATATCGGTGAAGAACTCGGCGGCAGAGATTTTTCGGACGAAGCACGCGCCGAATTTCCCGAAATTGACATTGCTGTTGACCCACTCGAAGGCACAAACCTGTGCGCTCTCGGCGCAAACAACGCGATTGCCGTTCTCGCGGCGGCAGAACGTGGCGGATTATTGAACGCGCCCGATATTTATATGGATAAAATCGTCGTCGGACCATCGTGTCGCGGCGCGGTTGATATTGAAGCTCCCGTCAAACAAAATCTGAAAGCGATTGCCCGCAGTCTGAATCGTGATATTGAAGATTTGACCGTGATTTGTCTCGACCGTTCGCGTCATAAACAGCTAATTAGTGAAGTCCGCGAAGCCGGAGCGCGAATTCGTTTGATTTCCGACGGCGACCTTTCGGCGGGAATTTCAGCGGCAGTTGCGGGAACAAACATTCACGCGCTAATGGGCATCGGCGGTGCGCCCGAAGGTGTCATTACCGCCGCCGCGATGAAGTGTTTGAACGGCGAAATTCAGGCAAAACTCGTGTTTGACCCCGAAAGATTAGGCGTTGACAAATCAAAAGTTCCGCCTGTCGAAGTCGTTATGGAACGTCTGCAATCAATGGGAATCAAAGACGCGGACAAAATTTACGACACCAACGACCTCGCGCCGGGCAAAAAAATAATTTTTGCCGCCACGGGCGTAACCGATGGCGCATTGCTTCGCGGAGTTCGCTTCTTCGGTGCAGGAAAACGCACACATTCGGTCGTGATGACAAGCGATTCAAAAAACATCCGTTTTGTTGACACGGTTCACGTTGAGGGCGGTCCTGATGCGGTCATCAGATTCTAAAATCGAAAGTCAAAGCACATCAAAATCTTTCAATTTTTTCTTTACAAGAAATTTTGAAACTAAAATTTACTTGTAAATAAGAAATTTATTGTTAAACTAGCATTTCCAAGTTGGAATAATTGCGGCAATTTTTTACTTTTAACTGTATGAACAATCAATTTGCTGAAATAAAAAAAA
>JANOXW010000270.1:0-14097 GCA_031418635.1 Acidobacteriota bacterium | reverse complement strand
CTACTCCAATCCAAATGAAGATGGAATTATTATGAATAAAGTATTAACAAATTTTTAAAAAGCCAAACTTGATTAGACTTAGACTTCTGCGATAACATCAAGACTGTAGCCTCTAGCCTTTTTATCGCTAGGGTTACAGATAGAAAAAAACTAAAAGGGAGAGAAGAATGTTATGGACATATCAACTACTGACACTTTTAAGGAAGAATTAATTAAAGAAAATCAGGCTTTTCGTGAATTAGTTCAACAGCATCAGAGTTATGAAAAGCGTTTAATGGAACTAGCCGAGTTAACATATCCGAGTGAGGAAGAACTACTTGAAGAAACAACTCTCAAAAAGAAGAAATTATTTATTAAAGATGAAATTTACGAAATAATGCAAAATCATTCAAAATCGCATTAAATTTTTCAGTTTTTTTTAGCAAGCAGGAATCAACGCCCTTTCTGCTTGCTTTAGTTTTATTGACACTCGCTCTTTGAGTCCGTAAAAGCCACGATTCCCCTTACTGTCAGATAAATAAGGAACTTACCAAAGATAATTGGCGCACCCACAAAACTGTCAGTTTCTTCAATATTTACCTGATTGACTGTTCTTCCATCCTCAAGATCAATAACATAAGCTTAGTTAGCATCTGATGTTGTGATAATTGCTTGATTTTCCGTAATATAGGGATTTATTGTAAGTCTTCCGTTAAATCTCTTTTTCCATAGAAGTTTTCCTTTTCCAATTGAAATAAGATAAACAAAATTGTCTAAAGAAGAAATTAAGAGTGTGTCTTCCGTGGAAACTACATTTGAAACCTCTGCACCACTACGAAACTTCCAAATAGTTTTTCTGGTTAATAAGTCAACTAAATATGAATTTCCTCTATAATCATTCCAAAAGAGATATTTACTATTAACTAAAGAAACTAAATGTGGGGAACTTTGTACCCTTAATTCTTGAAATTTTCTATTTTTAATTGAAAGAAATACTATTGTATTATTAGTTGTCCCAGCTACTATCTGGTCTCTCACAACCACTGGAAAAGTTGAGAATTTCAACTTAGCTTTATAATTTGAGAGTAATCGCCCATCATTTATATCTAGTGCAAGGATTTCTCCATTTTTGCTAATTACTATTAAGCTGTTGAGTAAGATAGTTACAAAAAACTGCTCTGTGTAATCTAGACTAGATTGCCAGTTAGTGATGCCAGAGTGTTTGCTAATTGACCTTATCGTTATATCATCTTTAGTTCTGGTAGTAGCAAAGATATTTTCCTTGTCAATAAAAGGTTTTAAAATAATTTCACCACCTAGTTCGGACTCCCAGTTTTTTTTGCCTGAGTGAGAATTTACTGATTCTAATTTTCCACCTGAAAGTGAGATGAGTATGTTATTTTCATTATCAGACGCAATGTTGGCTGGTATTATTTTTCCGGTTTCTATTTTCCAGCACTGTCTGAAGGGGGAAATGAGAGAATCGAACTTTTCCTGTGCTGTCGCTTCAACAATAAGTAAAAAGTAAGTTAAAATAGTTATTGTCAGAATTTTTATTGCACTAGCAATTTTGGTTTGATAAATTTGCAAAAATAACATTGTGTGGTTTTCTGTAGTATAGAATTCTAACTTACACTAAATCGTTTTTTCTTATTTACTCGAACGTGATAATGGATGAGTGTAACATCAGAAAAAGTTTGCTAAAATAAATCTACAAATTAAATTCATAGGAGAAAATTTAGAAATGTCTTTTAATAAAATCACGATAATTGGAAATCTAGGCAGAGATCCCGAACTTCGATATACACCACAGGGCGATGCCGTATGCGATTTTTCAGTCGCAGTAGGCGACCGTAAACGCGATAAAGCCGGAGAATGGCAAGATATAACAACTTGGTTCAAAGTTACTTTTTGGCGAAAACAAGCTGAAAACGCATCTAAATACCTAACAAAAGGTCGGCAAGTCTATGTTGAAGGTCGCCTACAAATTGAAGAATGGACAGATCGGGACGGTAATAATCGCCAAACTTTAGCAATTCAAGGTTCAGAATTACAGTTTCTTGGCGAAAAAGGGAGTGGTGAAAAATTAAATTATTCTGCACCTGAAAGCAACTTTGAAGATAATACCGGCGATTCAAACACTAATAGCGTCGCCGATACTGGGTCTCCCGCGCCAACAGATGATGATATTCCATTTTAAATTACGCCTCGACTAATCATCGAAAGAGGATAAAATTTGTATAAATATCAAATACAAATTTTATCCTCTTTATGAAAAATATTTTTTTCCGACTTATGAAAAAATTGACTTTTAAGCAAGCCAACTACCCATTTTCCTGAATTTCTGAAATCGCAAATCTGTCCGCTTCTTATCATCAAAATCATCTAATTCTTTCAAATGGCGAAGCAAAGCTTCTTTTAAGCAATCCGCTGTTTTTTGGTAGAAAAATTGTAATTCAGTGCTATCATCCGCATTAAATCTCCAGTTGTCAAATTCTGTAATTATCTCATCTATTAACCCGAATTCAATTAAATTGTCCGCCGTCAAACGCAGACATTCCGCCGCCCGACCAGCCTGCCCCGCATCCTTCCATAAAATTGCGGCACAACCTTCGGGAGTAATAACTGAATAGACCGCGTTTTCCATCATTAACACTCGATCACCAACACCGATGGCTAACGCTCCGCCCGAACCGCCTTCACCCAAAATAACAACAATAACCGGCACCTTAAGATTTGCCATCTCACGCAAATTAAAAGCGATAGCTTCCGCTTGTCCGCGCTCTTCAGCATCAATGCCCGGATAAGCTCCTGACGTATCTACAAAGGTTATCACGGGGCGGTTAAACTTTTCCGCCAATTTCATAACGCGCAGAGCCTTTCGATAACCTTCCGGTTTTGCCATCCCGAAATTCCGAAATTTTCGCTGATTTGTATCACGCCCTTTTTGTTGTCCGACAACCGCCACCTCAATTTCATCAAGTTTGGCAAACCCGCTAACCATAGCCGCATCGTCGGCAAATCGGCGATCCCCGTGGACTTCAATAAAATCAGTAAAAATCGTCGTCAGCAAATCCATTGTATAGGGTCTTTCCGAGTGTCTTGCCAACTGCACTCTTTCAAACGCTTCTCTTTTATTTTTGTCCGCCATAATATTTCAAATCATTTATCTACTAAATTTATAAACCCCATTCAATCTGACAACCTCTGTTCTTTAAATCACTTTCCAAGCGACTAGAACCTTGTATGCGAAGCGGCTGAGCATACACTTTGATTAAAATCTCCTGATCCAACCGCAAATTCAGATAGACCTCGCAATTTCCCTTGTGTTTGTCTAAAACGGTAAATATGTCCTCCAAATATTTCTCATCAACCTGTCTGAAGGGGAGTGTAATCGAAACATTTTGTGCCTTATTTGTAATAGCATCGGCTAGTTTCTTGGTTTCTTCAAGAATTAGTGTGATTTCTTGCCCTTCACTAGATTCAACCTTACCATGAACGATTAAAAGCTCATCATCCTTTAAACATTCGGCATATTTGGCTGCCGCTTCCGCCCACGCCAGACACTTCACGCCGGTAGATTGATCCTCCAGCCGAAAGATACAAAACCGATTGCCCTTTTTACTATGCCTAATCTGCAATCCCGAAACAATGCCGGCAATCGTTATTTTATCGCCCGGCTTGAGGTCTTCATAGTCGGCGATGTTTATTATCCTTAAATCCTCTAAAACTTGTCGGTATTCATCAAGCGGATGCGTCGAAAGATAAAAACCGACCGCCGCTTTTTCCTGCTTTGATAACTCACTTTGCGACCACGCTTTAACTGCCGGCAAAGCTTGCAAATTTGAGGAAGCAGAGTCTTGAATGCCAAATAAAGCGCTCTGACCTCTGATTTTGTCTTGCCATACTTTTTGACCGTGAGAGAGTGCGCCCTCGATGGCGGCAAAATGATTTGCCCGCCATTGGTTAGCCAACGCATCCGACGGCATTAGCGAATCAAAAGAACCAGCCGTAATTAGACTTTCCAACCCGCGACGATTAATCGAACCTTGGTCGAGTCGGGAGGTAAAATCGTATAACGAAGTAAATTTCTCACTTTTTCGAGCATCAATAATTGACTCGACACTTGTCGTGCCGATTCCTTTAATCGCACTTAAACCAAACCGCACCGCATTTTCCAGCGGTGTAAAATCAGCATCGCTTTCATTTATATCAGGCGGGAGCAGTTTTAGACCGGAAGAACGTAACTCGTTAGCATATTTATAAACTTTGGTCGTGTCCTGTGCTTCATTAGATAAAACGGCTGCATAAAAATAAGCCGAATAATGCGCTTTAAGATAAGCAGTTTGATAAGCCAAATAAGCATAAGCAACCGAATGGCTACGATTAAATCCGTAATCGGCAAATTGTGCCATAAGGCGAAAAACTTCCTCCGCTTTTTCACGATTAAAGCCGCGCTCAACGGCACCTCCGACAAATTTTTCCTCGTGAATCGCCATCTCCTCGCGCTTCTTTTTGCCCATCGCCCGGCGCATCAGATCGGCTTCACCGAGTGAGTAGCCGGCAAGCACCTGCGCTAGTTGCATAATCTGCTCTTGATAGACGAGAATTCCGTAAGTATTACTCAAAATCTCTTTCATCGGTGGTAAAATATACTGCACTTTTTTCTCGCCACGATGTCGCGCAATAAAATCATCAACCATTCCACCATCGAGCGGACCGGGGCGATAGAGCGCATTTAAGGCAGCTAAATCTTCCAACTCCTTCGGCTTCAGACGGCGACAAATCTCCTGCATACCGGATGATTCAAATTGAAAAATCGCTTCCGTTTTCCCGTCTCCGAACAGTTGCATGGTCTTTTCATCATCCAACGGCACTTGACTCCAATCAATTTCCACGCCCTTTTTGTGCTTAATCGAATTTAAGCAATCGCTTATGATTGTTAAGGTAGTTAAAGCAAGGAAATCCATTTTAAGCATCCCGACTTTTTCGAGATCGTTCATCGTATATTGACTCGTCAATTCACCCTTTGACGACAATGAAACAGGCACAATCTCGTGCAGCGGTTTGGGTGAAATAACGACACCGGCGGCGTGAACCGAAGAATGGCGGGAACAGCCTTCGAGTCGTTTTGCCATATCAATCAAATCTTTGACCTGCTCATTAGTTTCGACGGCTTTTCTTAAATCCGACACCTGTTCTAAGGCTTGAGAAATACTGATATTCCGACCTCGAACCGGCGGCGGCATCAGTTTGGCAATCTTTTCGACATCGCCCAGAGGCATATTCAAAGCCCGTCCGACATCTTTAATGGCGGCTTTAGAAGCCATGGTGCCGAACGTGATTATCTGGCAGACGGCTTCGCGCCCGTAAAATTCGGTAACGTGATTGATGACTTCGGCACGTCCGCGGACACAGAAATCAATATCAATATCGGGCATCGAAACTCTTTCCGGGTTGAGAAATCGTTCAAACAGTAAATCGTATTGCAATGGATCAACATCGGTAATATCCAAGCAATACGCGACCAAAGACCCGGCGGCAGAACCACGTCCGGGTCCGACGGGAATCCCTTTTTCTCTGGCATAGCGGATAAATTCCCATACAATCAAAAAATAGCCCGGAAATTTCATATTTTTGATGGTGTTAATTTCCGTCTCAATGCGCTTTTGATAGTCTTCCAGCGGATATTTTAGCTTGCCCGTCGCCAACTGCGGACTCCAGACGCTTTTATGCCGGTTATCAAAACCCGCCATGACAACCTTGATAAAATACTCATCGGTTGTTTGACAATTGACATCAATCGGAATCGGAAAGTCGGGCAACGTCAGAACACTCTCCTTCGGAAAAGAAACTTGACACATCTCTGCAATTTTTAGAGTGTTGGTTAAGACTTCGGGAAGTTCGCTACCAAAAATCTCCCACATGTCCGCCGCCGAACGGACATAAAAATTCTCGCTTTCGGCTTTGGTGCTGGGACTGACGGTTCGTTGCTCGCCGATTGCCAAAAGAATTTCGTGCGCCCGCGCATCGGCTTGCGTCAAATAATGAGCATCATTAGTTGCAACTAACGGAATATCACTTTTTTTGGAAAGTTCGAGCAGAGGTCGGCGGATTTTTTTTTCGCTCTCCAAGCCATGATCTTGTATTTCGATGAAAAAATTTCCTTTGCCAAAAATTTCTTCAAAAAGTTTGGCGTTTTCCAACGCTTTTTCAGAATTTCCTTGACTTAAAAAATGCCAAATCGCGCCGTTAAAGCCCGCCGATAGTCCAATTAATCCGTCGCTTCGCTCCCGTAATAACTCTACGTCTATGCGTGGTTTGTGATATAAACCCTCGGTATATGCCTTCGATGCCAAATAAGCCAAATTATGATAGCCGGTTAAGTCCTTTGCCAATAAGATCAAGTTGTAATAAGGTCGCTCAACCCCTTGCAGACGCGATTCGCGGTCGTGTCGGCTGCCGAAGGTAACGAACGCTTCATAACCCAAAATCGGTTGAATCCCGACCGCTTTCAGACTGTTATAGAAGGAGATCGCTCCAAACATATTGCCATAATCGGTCATCGCGCACGCCTTCATCTCCAACTCCTCTAAACGCTTGGTCAGCGGCTTGAGTTGGATTGCACTCTGTAAAAGGCTATAATCGGTATGAAGATGTAAATGGACAAAATCTTTCGGCTGATAGATTGAATTCATATTTTTATTCCTAATTTAAATTTATCATAATGAAAAAAGTTTATCTCGAAACTTTCGGCTGTCAAATGAATGTTTCCGATTCAGAGCGAGTCGCCACGCGGCTGGTTGCCGACGGCTTTGAAATTACTGCCGACGAAGCCGCTGCCGATGTCGTCTTAATCAATACCTGTTCGGTTAGAGAAAAAGCGGAACACAAACTTTACACGAGAATCGGACAAATTCGCAAAGCTGAAAGAGACAATATAACATCGAAAAATAAAAATGGGCGGATTATCGGCGTGCTTGGCTGTGTCGCCCAACTCGAGGGTGAAACGCTCTTTACGGGCAGAAACGAGATTGATTTTGTGTTAGGGACGAAAGCCGTCGGGCGTGTCTCCGAAGCCATCGAAAAAGTTTCGGGCAGAGAAAAAAACTATTTCGATTTAGGAACGCGCGAAGAAAATTATGATTGGTCAGTGGCTGAAGCTCAACGCCATTCGCCCGTTGTTGCCTTTGTGCCGATTATCGAAGGTTGCAATAAATTCTGTACTTATTGTATCGTTCCTTTTTCGCGTGGTCGGGAAAAAAGTCTGACCGCCACGGAAATTATTCGACAGATTTTAAGTCTCCGTCGGCAAGGTGTCCGCGAAATTCATCTGATTGGTCAAAATGTCAATAGTTATCGTCCGCCGACCGATTCGGGGCTGGAAAAATTTTCGGGCGCGACTCCTTTTTCGAGATTGCTGCGGGCAGTTGCGGCGACGGGCATTGAACGTATAAAATTTAATACATCATTTCCGAGAGATTTTCATACAGACATCGTTGAAGCTATCAATGAACACGAAAATCTTTGTAATTGGGTGCATTTGCCCGTGCAATCGGGAAGTAATGCGGTCTTAAAGGCGATGCGGCGCGGACATACCATCGAAAGTTATCTGGAAAAGATTGATAACATTAAATCTTCGCCGAAAAAATTGGCGTTGACGACGGACATTATTATCGGGTTTCCGAATGAAACCGACCAAGATTTTCAGGCAACCTTAAAAATGGCTGATGTTTGTAAATTTGATAGTGCGTATATCTTTAAATACTCGCCACGACCGGGAACGCCGGCTTTTGCGCTGACTGATAATGTGTCGGAAAAAGTTAAAACGGAGAGATTTTTAGAACTCGAAAAGTTAATTAGATGCAATCAACGCAACATTTTCGAGTTATATCTTAATCGAACGGTTGAGGTTTTAGTCGAGAAGGTTTCTAATAAAGATAAAGCAGAACTATCCGGTCATACAACTTGTCAGAAAGTTGTCAACTTTAAAAGTTCATCTGAACTTTTAGGTCAAATCGTTCGGGTGAAAATTACGGAAACCAAAACAAACACTTTATATGGGGAGTTAGCTGGCAAAGTATGTTAATTGAAGTAAAAATCGGCGCGTTAATTATGGATCCCAACACCAATACTCCGATTGTGGTCTTAAAAGGGATTGATTCAGACACTATTCTCCCGATTTGGGTCGGGGCTTTTGAAGCTAACGCTATTGCTTTAGAGATTGAAAAAATTGTACCACAACGTCCGATGACGCACGACTTATTGCGAAACTTAATTGTCGAAACCGGTTTTAAGATAACCAAAATTACCATTATCGATCTCCGCGAAAACACCTTTTTTGCATCCATCGAGTTAGCGAACCAAGACGGCAAAATTACTGTCCTCGATGCGCGTCCGTCCGATGCCATCGCTCTCGCTCTGCGGATGGATTGTGCTATATTTGTCGCGCAAAAAGTTTTGGATATTTCTGCTGCCACCACAACCTCTGAGGCGAATTTCGGAGATGAAGCCGTTCCAGCCGCCGAAGACTGGCCGGATTTTATCGGATAATTTTTATAAATTTTTAGAACTACCAATTAATAATGATAATCGTCATTGCCAACCAAAAGGGCGGAGTCGGAAAAACCACCACCGCTATAAATCTTTCTGCCGCCTGTGCGATGCAGGGAAAGCGGGTTTTACTGATTGATTTAGACCCGCAGGGCAATAGTTCACTCTCTTTTATTGATTCAAATACCATCAATGGAAGTGCTTTTGAATTATTTACGGAAGCCCAGATTCCGTGGAAAAATTTTATTTATGCGACCAAAGTTGATAAACTCGAAATCGTTCCATCAAAGATAAGTTTGGCTAAATTAGAGGCAAAATTGGTTGGTGATTTTGACGCGATTTTTCGGCTTCGAGACCGCATTGAACAGGTGCGCGCAGAATATGACCTTATTTTTATTGATACTCCGCCCACTCTTGGACTGATTACAGTAAATGCTCTAGTTGCAGCGACGCACGTTTTAATTCCAATCCAATCATCTTATTTTGCCTTAGAGGGAACTGATGACTTATTAGAAACTATCGAAAAAGTGCGTTCCCGTCCGAATCCCGATTTGGATTTACTCGGGGTTTTGGTAACGCTTTTCGATAAACGCACGGCACTTTCTAAAGATGTCGAAGCGCATATCCGTAAAGTGTTTGGTAAAAAGGCATTTAAGACGATAATTTCAAGAAGCGTGCGACTCGAAGAATCGCCGGCGCATAAGGAGAGTATTTTTACCTATTCGCCTAAATCATCGGGGGCGATTGAATATCGAAAATTAAGCAAGGAGGTTCTCAAGCGTGTCTAAAAAAGGCTTGCCGTCAGGCATAAAAATGCGCCACGATGCCCATTATGTCGAGGAATTTGCCAAAAATCCGAGTCGTTCGGTCGGCAGAATTATTCCGATAAATCAAATTGAACCTAATCCGCAACAGCCACGAGTTGAAATCGGCGATTTGAGCGAACTGTCGAATTCGATTAAACAAAATGGCATCTTAGAACCGTTGCTTGTTAAACCTATTGGTGATGGAACGTGGATGATTATTGCCGGTGAACGCCGTTGGCGGGCGGCTAATCTGGCTGGTTTGCGCGAAGTTCCGTGTATCGAATTTGATATTGATGAAAAATCAATCGCCGAAATCGCCCTCATTGAAAACCTGCAAAGAAAGGATTTAAATGTTTGGGAAGAAGCTGACGGGCTTGCCGCTTTAGGTAGCCGATACGGTTATACTCACGAGGAAATCGCCAAAAAAATCGGTAAAAGCCGCACTACCGTTACCGAATCTTTTGCCATTGCCGGTTTGCCTGATGCCATCCGCGAAAAATGTCGGCAAGCCGATATAAATGCCAAATCAACTCTGTTAGAAATTGCCCGCCAATTTGACAAAAAAGCGATGCACGCTTTTTTGGATAATATTAAAACTCAAGACTTAAATCGCCAACAAATTCGGAAAAAAGTCGGAACGGTTAAAAAATCAAAAGAAAAAAATTTGGATGAGAGTAAAATAACTTCCTCAAAAAATCTTTTTCACTATTCTTCTGCTATTCAAGATTTTAGTTTAGAAATTTTATTTAATAAATCTGAGCCGTTTCACAAAAGAGATGTCCTCAAGGCACTAAAAGAAGCATTTGATAAAATTAAGAGTTTTGATAAAATTCAGAGCAACGACTGATAGATCATAGTTCATAGCTTAATAAAGATTATTGTAACATAATCTTTATTATCAGACGCGATAAATGTATTGCAAAGAATTCTCTTTTAACTGCCTTTTGACAGTTCCCAAATTTAAAGATAACATAGCCCTTTTGTTATCTTTCCAAAAAGATTTAATTTACATTATAATAAGGAGTTACAAATAATTTGAGTAACGCAACATTTTTATTTACTTCGGAATCAGTAACCGAAGGACACCCGGACAAAATCGCCGACCAAATATCCGACGCTGTTTTGGATGCGATTTTAGAGCAAGACCCGACCGGCAGAGTCGCCTGTGAAACTTTGGTAACGACCGGCATTGCCGTTATTGCCGGAGAAATCACTACTAATGCAGTTGTCAATTATAAAAAAATCATTCGTGATACGATTAACGATATTGGCTACAATAACGCCAGTTACGGTTATGATTGCAATACTTTGAGTGTCGTGGATTTAGTCGGCACCCAATCGCCGGACATCGCGCAAGGCGTGGATACGGGCGGTGCCGGTGACCAAGGTTTAATGTTCGGCTTTGCCTGCAATGAAACGCCCGAATTGATGCCTTTGCCAATTCAACTTGCCCATAATTTGACTCGAAAACTTTCCGAAGTGCGTCGCAGCGGTGAACTTCCCTACTTGCGCCCGGATGGAAAATCGCAAGTAACCATCGAATATCGGGACGGGAAACCGTTTCGCGTCGAAGCGGTGGTCATTTCCAGTCAACACGCTGACGATGTAACGACCGAACAATTGCGCGCAGATATTCTGGAAAAGGTTATTAAATCAACCGTTTCCGCCGATCTTTTAGACGAAAACACGAAATATCATATCAATCCGACCGGACGCTTTGTCGTTGGCGGTCCGATGGGCGATGCCGGAGTTACGGGACGCAAAATCATCGTTGACACTTACGGCGGTTACGCGCCACACGGTGGCGGCGCGTTTTCGGGCAAAGACCCGACGAAAGTTGACCGTTCAGCCGCGTATATGGCGCGATACATTGCCAAAAATATCGTAGCAGCGGGACTTGCCGACAAATGCACAGTGCAGTTAGCGTATGCCATCGGTGTTGCCGAACCCGTTTCGGTGCGCGTCGACACACACGGCACGGGCAGATTTGACGAAGACAAACTTGCCGAAACCGTCCGCAAACATTTTGCGCTAACTCCGAAAGGCATTATCGAAATGCTTGATTTGCGCCGTCCGATTTTCAAAGCAACCGCTAAATTCGGACATTTCGGACGCACCAATGACGAATTTACATGGGAAAAAACCGACAAAGCCGACGCTTTACTCGGTGCTATGACCGCCGCTAACGGCAATATCTAGCTTCAATATTAAAAGGTAAATGGTTAATTGGATAAATTATTCAACCCGACTATTTGCCTTTTTTACTTTCAAATAAAATTTTTATAGAAAAACAAACATTATGGCTAAAGAAGGAATTTCAATGGAATACGACATCAAAGACATCAACCTTGCCCCGCAAGGTAAACAAAGAATCGAATGGGCTGACCGCGAAATGCCCGTTTTACGACTTATTCGTGAGCGTTTTGCGGAGGAAAAACCGCTCGCTGGCGTAACCCTCGTGGCGTGCGCTCATATCACGACAGAAACAGCAAATTTGGCGCGAACACTACAAGCTGGTGGTGCAGAATCAATTTTGATAGCATCAAATCCGCTTTCCACGCAAGACGACGTTGCCGCATCCTTGGTTGCTGATTGGGGCATTCCAGTTTTTGCGATGAAGGGCGAATCAACCGAAACTTATATGCGCCACGTCCGTATGGCACTCGAAACAAATCCGAATATCATCATTGACGACGGTTCGGATGTGGTGGCAACGATGCTCAAGGAAAAACCCGAATTATCGAAAACGATTATCGGCACCACCGAAGAAACAACGACCGGCATTGTCCGCTTGCAAGCGATGGCAAAAGCCGGTGTCTTAAACTTCCCAGCGATGGCAGTCAACGACGCGCAGACGAAGCATTTCTTTGACAATCGTTATGGCACAGGTCAATCAACGCTTGACGGAATTATCCGCGCGACCAACATTTTGCTTGCCGGCAAAAATTTCGTCGTTGTCGGCTACGGTTGGTGCGGCAAAGGTGTCGCCATGAGAGCGCGTGGTTTAGGTGCAAATGTGATTGTTACCGAAATTGACCCGATTAAAGCGATTGAAGCCGTGATGGACGGTTTCCGCGTGATGCCGATGAGCGAAGCCTGCAAAATCGGCGATTTCTTTGTAACCGTTACGGGCAACCGACACGTTATTGACAAAGAGCATTTTGAAACGATGAAAGACGGCGCAATTGTCGCCAATAGCGGACACTTCGATTTAGAATTAAATCTTAAAGCCTTACGCGAAATGTCTTCGGAAGTTGCCAACCGTCGCCCGTTTGTCGAAGAATATATCGGCACTAACGGCAGAAGCGTGATTGTCTTGGGCGAAGGTCGCCTGATAAATCTAGCGGCGGCAGAAGGTCATCCGGCAAGCGTGATGGATATGTCGTTTGCTAACCAAGCTCTGTCGGCTGAATATCTGGTTAAAAACAGAGGCGAACTCGCTGCTGGCGTTCACGTTTTGCCAGCAGAAGTTGACCAAGAGATTGCTAGTCTCAAACTTCGCGCACTCGGTATTTCAATTGATACTTTAACACCCGAAATGCTCGAATATATGACAAGTTGGGAAACCGGAACTTAATTTATATAACACAAACAGTTAATAAAAAGGCGGACATGAGCAGATAAATCATAAAACTTTGCGTTTTGGAATTATCTGCTCATGTCCGCCTTTTTATTTTAAATGCTAGAATATGGCAAGATAAAAAAAAAGGAAAGTCCGACAAACTTTCCTTAAATATGTGAGAAAAGTGAGATGATTTTTTCTCAAGTTGCTCCGACTTAAAAATGTGAGTGAGGAAAGGTGGAAAACCACTTTTTTACATAGCTAATACTGTGCCAAACAGACGATTTCAAATAGTTTAATTTAAATACCGGCGTTAAACCCAGCTTTTATCAGTCGTTTTAATAACATTTGTTATCGGGTTGTTTTCTTACTTTTTTCAAAAGCATATCAATTTTGATAGTATGACTATCAAAATTGATATGCTTTTGAATTCAAATCAATATTCTTGAAGGATATATTTTAATGAAACCGCATTTGATTATTTTAAATGGCTCTTTGGAATCCCAAACATTTTTTTTGGAAGAATTTGAATCATTCTCTATTGGTCGCGCCGTAAAAAACCATTTGGTGATTTCTGATCACGGATTATCGCGTGAACACGCCCTTATACGGCAGACAGAAAACAGTTTTAGTGTTGAAGACTTGGGTAGCCACAACGGAACTTTTGTCAATGATTTACCGATTAAAAAATCATTTCTCAAACACGGCGACCGGATTCGAGTCGGGCAAACTTTCCTGTTATTTCAAACCCAAGAAGAAAATCGGAACACACTTTTCTCAAACGAAATTCAATTTGATGAAGACATTTTTTTAACACATTCATTCACCAAGCTGCCTTTCCAATATAACACCAGCGATTTATCCACTGATTTCGGGGTTTTGACTAAAATCGGCATTGCCTTAACCGATATTAAAAGTTCCAAGGAACTTCAAGAAAAAATTTTGGAAATAATACTCGAACTTATTCCGGCAGAACGGGGCGCGATACTTCTGCTAAATGATGATTATCCTTCCCCGCATTCGGTTTGCGTTTTAGATAAACTCAATCGAAATGGTGCGACGATGTATGTCAGTCGAAGTATTACAAATAAAGTTTTAGAAGAAAAAACTTCCATTTTAAAAAATGATATTGCGCTAACAGGAGTTGAAACGGCTGAAAGTTTGCTGACTTCAGGGGTGAATTCAATACTTTGTGTG
>JANOXW010000269.1:0-11842 GCA_031418635.1 Acidobacteriota bacterium | reverse complement strand
GCCGATATTCGCAGCCGTTTGCGATTGGCTTTGTTTCCGCCGCTTTGCCAAATATTTTATCAAATTCATCAGGCGATTTATTTGCCAATTTCGCCACATCAGCCATTTGAGAAGTTTCATTTTTTGGCGCAACGGTCTTTGCTTGAGTCGGCTGAACCACAACATTTTGATTGCTTTCGGTCGAAACTTCCTGCGTTTTTTGACAACTTAAAGTCAATAAACACAAACAGATTGCGGCAAATTTCATCATAAATTACTCGCCCGCAGTTTGCACCAAACCTTTGCCGACTTGAACTTTCGCCGGACGCAATAATTTATCGCTGAATTTATAGCCGCGTGAATATTCGGCGGTGATTTTATCATCGTTTTCCGCTTCAACCGCCACCATATCAACCGCTTCGTGCAGTTCGGGATCGAATTTCGTGCCGATAACTTGAATCGGTTCAACACCGACGCTCGTTAAAGCGAGTTCAAAAGTTCGCGCTGTGCCTTTGACACCGTGAACAAGATGTTCAAACGATGAATCTTGTTCGCTTGCCGTAATCGCTAAATTCAGATTGTCCAAAACGGGCAGAAGCGTCGTCAGAAAATTAAATTGCCCTTGTTTAGCGCGTTCTTCGAGAGTTTTCATCAAACGCTGTCGCATCTCTTGCGTTTCACGTTCCATCTGCGCGATTACTTCGTCAAATTTCGCCTGCACACCGATAAGTTTCGCTTCGGCAGCTTCGCGGCGGATGCGTTCGTCTTTCAACTCGTTTTCCAATTTAACGACTTCCGCCGATTTTACTTTTTCAGCTTTTTCATCAACTTTTATTCTTTCGCCTTCATTATTAAAACGGCGTTTGTCACTAAAGGGAATTTCCTTCTTTTCTTCTTCCGTTATTTCTTCGTTATTAAAATCTTGTTCGTTTTCCATCTTATTTTTATTAAACCAGCTCATAAAATTTGATAAATAATCTGTTTCACTTAGTTTAACAAACCATTTATCCCAAGGTAAATTTGAAATCGCCGATAACCACCGACGACGTAGATAAATTGCTTTGGCTTTGTATTTATCTACGTCTATCGGCTTCATTATCTTTACGCTACCGCTGTTGCGGTTTCGGGTGTGAATTTCATAGTATCATTTTCGGCAGAAACTCTGATCGTGTTTCCGCTGCCGATTTCACCGTTCAAAAGTTTGACGGCAAGCGGATTTTGAATCAGCGTTTGAATGGCGCGTTTCAAAGGTCGTGCGCCGAATGTCGGGTCGTAACCTTCTTTGACTAACAATTCACGCGCCGATTCGTCTAAAATGATTTCGATGCCGCGTTCAGCTAGATTTTTTCGCAATTTTTCAAGTTGGACATCAATAATCTGCGCGATTTCGTCTTTTGAAAGTTGGCTAAAGACAACAATATCGTCAATCCGATTCAAAAATTCGGGCTTAAAGTGATTTCGCAAAGTGTCCAAAATCATATCCTTCAACGGCGTGTCAACTAACGCCGATGACTGAATCTCACGCGAACCTAGATTCGAGGTCATAATCAAAACCGTGTTTTTGAAATCAACCGTTCTGCCTTTGGAATCGGTCAGTCTGCCATCGTCGAGAATTTGCAATAAAATATTGAAAACATCGGGATGCGCTTTTTCGATTTCATCAAACAAAATCACCGAATACGGACGACGGCGCACGGCTTCGGTCAATTGTCCGCCTTCTTCGTAGCCGACATATCCGGGCGGCGCACCGACCATTCGCGCAACAGCGTGTTTTTCCATATATTCCGACATATCGAGGCGCACCATTGCACGTTCATCATCGAATAAAAACTCTGCCAACGCTTTTGCCGTTTCAGTTTTGCCAACACCGGTTGGTCCTAAGAAAATAAACGAACCGACGGGACGATTCGGGTCTTGCAAACCGGCGCGTGAACGGCGCACCGCATTAGCGACGGCTTGCAAACCTTCATCCTGCCCGATAACTCGCTTGCGAAGATTTTCTTCCATCGCCACGAGTTTCTGCATATCGCCTTCGAGCATTTTGGAAACGGGAACACCCGTCCATTTTGCCACTACTTCCGCGATGTCTTCTTCGTCAACTTCTTCCTTGAGAAAAACGCCGTCGGTTTGCAGTTCGGCAAGCCGATTTTGTTCTTCGCCGAGTTGTTTTTCGAGTTCGGGAATCGTGCCGTATTGCAATTTAGCGGCGACTTCCAAATCGCCGGCTTGTCGGGCTTGTTCTAACTTTAATTTGGCTTCTTCGAGCTTTTCTTTGCCGCCACGCATTTTCTCAATTTCTTCTTTTTCCGACTGCCATTTTGCCTTCATTCCGCCCGATTTTTCCTGCAAATCGGCAATCCGTCGTTCAATATCTTCAAGCCGCGCTTTCGATTTTTCGTCGGTTTCACGGCTCAATGCTTGCCGTTCGATTTCTAATTGCAAAATCTCGCGTTCGAGTTCATCAATTTCCTGTGGCAAACTGTCAATCTCGATGCGGATTTTGCTTGCCGCTTCGTCAACCAAATCAATCGCTTTGTCGGGCAAAAACCTGTCGGAAATATAACGATTAGAAAGCGTTGCGGCAGCGACAATCGCCGAATCTTTAATTCTTACGCCGTGATGAACTTCGTATTTTTCTTTCAAGCCGCGCAAAATCGAAATCGTGTCTTCGACATTCGGTTCGGCGATATAAACTTGCTGAAAACGGCGTTCGAGTGCTGCGTCTTTTTCGATATATTTTTTGTATTCGTTCAAAGTCGTCGCGCCGACCGCCCGCAAAGTCCCACGCGCAAGTGCCGGTTTTAACATATTCGAAGCGTCAATCGCGCCTTCCGACGCGCCCGCGCCGACAACCGTATGCAGTTCGTCAATAAACAAAATGATCTGCCCGTTGGCATTTTCAACTTCCTTCAAAACCGCTTTCAGACGGTCTTCAAACTCGCCACGATATTTTGCGCCCGCCAACATCGCGCCCAAATCGAGCGATACCAACTTTTTATTTTTGAGCGTTTCGGGAACATCGCCCGACACAATTCTCTGCGCCAAACCTTCGACAATCGCCGTTTTACCAACGCCCGGCTCACCAATCAAAACCGGATTATTCTTCGTCCGCCGCGATAAAATCTGAATCGTTCGCCGAATTTCATCGTCACGCCCGATGACCGGATCGAGTTTGCCTTTTCGCGCCCGTTCGGTCAAATCAATCGCGTATTTTTCGAGTGCCTGAAAATTTTCTTCGGCGTTTTGGTCGGTAATGCGCGTTCCGCCGCGCATCTGTTCGATAACTTTTTGCAAATCTTCTTTGGTAACGCCGTGTGAACGCAAAATTCTGCCTGCGTCGCCTTCTTTTTCTTCAGCAATCGTCAAAAGCAGATGCTCGGTCGAAACATATTCGTCCTGCATTGCTTCGGCTTCTTTTTGCGCGTTCTGAAATGCCGTGTTAAAGCGCGAACTGAAATATTGCTGTCCACCCGAAACTTTGGGAAATTTAGCAATCGCCGCTTCGACTTCGCTGATAATGGTCGGAACATTTGCACCAACTTTGCCCAGAATCGGGCGCAACGTGCCTTCTTTTTGCTCAAGCATCGAAGCCAACAAATGCTCTGGCTCAACCTGTTGATTCTCGTTTTTTTCAGCAACTCCGATGGCTGCCTGAACCGCTTCTTGCCCGCGTATTGTAAATCTGTCAAATCTCATTTTCTTTAGTGCTAAATGATGAACGGTAAGTGGTAAGTGAAAAATTCACCGTTTACCACTTACCGCTTACCGTTAAAAATTAGGCGTTAGCCGTTTCGCTTTTTGTGTCAATAGTTTTCGTTTTGTTAGCCGATTCGCCCGTAATTTCAATTTGTCTTGCCTTTATTTCTTCACGTTTCGGCAAAGTAACGCGCAAAACGCCGTTATTGAAACTGGCAACCACGCCTTCCGAAGTTACCGTCTGCGGCAAAGTAAAAGAGCGTGTGAACGAACCATAGCTGCGTTCGACGCGGTGATAATTATCACCTTCGTCTTTTTTCTCGAACTTTCTCGAACCGCCAATTGTAATGACGTTATTCTCGATGGAAAGTTCAATATCTTCGCGGTTCATTCCCGGAAGTTCGGCTTCTAAAACAAGATTGTCCTTGTTTTCATAAATGTCAACGCTCGGACTCCACGCGCCGCTCGTAAAACCTTCCTGGTCAAAGCCGCGTGAAAAATTTGTCAAAAACAAGCGGTTCATATCATCCTGCAAACCGCGTAACTCACGAAATGGATCATATTTAACTAAGTTCATAATCATTTACCTCTCAAATTAATAGATTTTATGACTAATTGATTAGTCTAGTATAATAATAAAATCTGAGTGTTAATTTGTCAAGTATCTTGATAAAAAATTTTCAGATAAAAACTAAATCGCAAACATGTCGGAAACAAGTGAGCTTTCATCTTTTTTGCGGTTTGTCATATCTGAAACAGGCAATATTATTTCGGCTTGTGTGCCTTTTCCGACTTGGCTTTTAATCTTCAAACTTGCTGATTTGCCGTAATAAGAACTCAGTCTTTGTTCGATATTATTTAGCCCAAGACCGTTTTTCCGCATTTGCAAAAACTCAATTTCGCTTGCGCCGACACCTGAATCCGTTACGCTCAGTTTCAGAAAAACGAGGTTGTTTTCGTTTTCCAATTTTGCCAAAATCTTTACTTCACCACCACGTTTTAGCTTTGAAATGCCGTGTTTGACGGCGTTTTCGACCAAAGGCTGCAAAATTAACGACGGCACACGCAGGTTTTCCAAATCTTTCGGCACGTTGATTTTTACTTGTAATCGTTCTTCAAAACGGGCGCGTTCAATCTCCAAATATGATTTTATCAGTTCAATTTCTTCGCCAAGTGTTGAAAATTCGCCACTCGATTTGAGGACGCGCCGCAGAAGCGATGTTAGTTTCATCAAAGTTGCAAACGCTTTTTCGGGCGCGGTTTGGATCAAATAGCCGATTGTTGTTAATGCGTTGAATAAAAAATGCGGATTTATTTGCGCCCGCAAAGTACGAAGTTGGGCTTCGGCAGCAAGTTTGCTAAACTCTTGGGCTTGCATTTCTTGCTGATGTCTTTCGTTGGTTACGCGCAAATTATCAATCCGCCGCGCCGCCGAAAGAGCAACCGTTTCGAGCATTTCAATCTCGTCGGAAAGAAGCCGCCGTCCGCCGACAAAATCCTTCAAACGAATTTTATAAAACGGTGATTCTGTTGTCGGAACAAAAATCTCGGCAAATCTTGAGGTAAATAAATTACTTTCGTTTTGAACAATCTTGTTCCAATCCGCGTCTTTGACCGTCAAAGCGGTTGCCAATTTTTCGCAAACTTTATCTAAAACCGATCTTATATCATCAGTTTTTTCAATTGTCTGAGTGATTTCAGTGTTTAACTTTTTATAATCGGAACGCCGTAGAATTATTTTATCAACCAACCAAACGGCGAAGCGGTGCAAACTTGGATAAATCAAAGCCGTCGCAATCCAAAAAGTCAATAAAATGCTAATTGCCTGCACGTCGTTTTTATCGTGCGCTTCGTGCAAAGCAAGAAACGGCGCGGCGGCAAAAACATATAAACCGAATGCCGTCAAAGTCAACAACAACAAGGAAAGAGCGCGTTTCAAAAACAAATCGGCAAAGGCAAAACGAAAATCCTGCAATAAAATAGCTAACGCCAACGGCAAAGAAGATTGATGCGCGATGAGTTCGACCAACCAAGACGTTTCTTCCTTGTGCGAATTCAAATGCAACGCTGAAAACGCAAAAACGAGTAAAGCCGTAATCCAAACTGCTTTTTTCTCAAGCGTTTGACGAAAAGCAAAAATCAACAAACCGACCAATAAAGCAAGTGAACCAAACGTCAAAATCTGCAAAGCTAAACTCGACGGCGCGACATTTGAAAAAATCGCCGATTGAAAATGAAGCAAACCCGCAAAAACGCTTAAACCATAAGCTAAAAACGTCAGCCAACGCGCCTTTGAATTTCCGTTGTCGGAATTTTTCCATGCCGAATGAACAACGACGGACGGCAAAAATCCGAGTGCAGAATAAGAAATTGCAAGAAGAATCGGCGAAACTTGGTTTGCGCCGAAATCTTTCCAAATAAAAGCCGAAAGTTCGCCGATGTTCCACAATAAACCCAAGATCGCCGTTGCCAAAAGCAAAAAATCAAACGAAAATTTACCCTTCTTTTGACGATGACGCACAACCATCACAAGCAAAAGAGCATAAAGCGCGACTCCAACCGTAAAGCCTAAAAGATTTATCAGCGATGCTGAATTGAGCGCGTTCATCAATAAGTTGATTTTATCTCAGCCAAGATAAATAGACCAACGACAAGAGGAATTGCCACAAAAAAGCACAAAAGACGCAAAAAATTTGATTTTATATTTGCGTCTTTTGTGCTTTTTTGCGGCAAAATTAAAATTTTAACAGGCGTTAAAAAGCAATCAGGTCTTGTTATAGTGTTAATCTTTTGGTTTTTAACTGTCTTCCAACTTTCTGTCAACTCTGTCAACTTCCTGCCAACTGCTTAACTTGCCTTCTTTTCCATTTTTTCATTGAGCGCGTCGAGTCTTTTTTTAGCTTCGACAGCTTCGGCAGATTTGGGAAATTTGCCGACAATCTCGCGCCAACTCGCGCCGTCATAGTGAAATTGTTTGACACTCGAATTAAAAAGAAAACTGATTCCGATTCGACGATAGCGGTCGAGTGAAACGTAATTCAGATAAAAACTGTGAAGCGGTGCGCCCGATGCCGCCATTTCGCGGCGGTTGAGTCTTCTCGTTGCGTCATTGGAAAGTTTCAAAGAAATTTCTTCAACCAAATCACCCAACAGCAACAAAATTGCGGGACGAAACGCGGAATCGGTAAATGTTTCGAGAAAAACCGTCGCTAACTCAATCTGCCCAAAATCATCCGAAGCCTGAATAAGGCGGGCAAATCGTTCATCGTCGCCACGCCGAAATTTACCGAAAACAGCCTCTGATTGCACCCAACCATAACTTTTCGGCAAGGCTTTAACGCGATAAAAAGTTACGCCGTCAGCTTCCTTTGAGCCTGAAATAGTAACGATTCTGCCAAGCCGCATTCGTTGGATTGATTTGGCAAAAAGGCTCGGTTCAACTCGCAAAACCGCCAATCGTTCATCAACCACAACCGCTGTGTTGTTATTTGCATTAGATTTTTGCGCGACTTTCGGTTTTGGCAAGACGCGACGTTTTTGCGCTTCGAGATTAGAAGTAAAAACGAGAAAAACGAGTAGAAAAACGAGTGAAATTGAGCATTTCATAAAAGATTCTCCTGTTAAGAATAAAAAATTGATTGGGGATAGAGATTATTTTATCAGTTTTTTAATTTTCCCTTGCATACGGGCGTGATGAAAATGACAAATCGCAATAGCCAACGCATCAGCCGCGTCGTGTGGCTGCGGCACGGTTTTCATTTTCAAAAGCAGACGCACCATCTCTTGAACTTGGTGTTTTTCGGCGTTTCCGTAACCGACCACCGTTTGCTTGACAAGGCGCGGACTAAATTCGGAAATCTCCAAACCCGATTTTTCGCCAATTAAAAGCACCACGCCGCGCACTTGTCCGAGTTTGAGCGCGACCTTGACATTGGTTGCGTAAAACGCTTCTTCAACCGAGATAACATCGGGCTGATATTTAGCGATAACCGCTTCGATGCCGTCGCTAATTTTCAAAAGGCGTTTAGAAAATTGCTCACGCGGACTGGATTTGACCGTGCCGAAATCAACCAACGAATATTTTAATCCGCTACCTTCGACCACACCCCAACCGAGCGTTTCGCTTCCCGGATCAATACCCAAAACGCGCATTTAATAATTTGCAATCAACCGTTTTAATTTACGCCCTCAAGATACCTTAATCGTTTATAAAAAGCAAGAAAAATTTTACATAAAGATTTGAAACAAGTTGCAAACTCGCTTTCATTTTTACGCTCACGTCAAACTGCGATATTTAATGCGATGCGATTAGTCAGCTTCATATCAACTTTAATTTTACTTTTGGCTTGAAAGTTTCCAAAGAAATCGGCTTATAAGAAAACTGACAATAGCAATAATAACAAAAATAAAATGTAGAAATTTTACAGTTCCTTCAGGATCAATTAAAGCAATGAATTCAAAAGTTGCTGCTAACAGCCCGATTAAAAAAATTAGAATGGCAAAAACAGCAATGACAAAATTTTTCATAGCATTTATTGACTGCAAATTGTAGACCTTAATCTCTTGTTAAATTTCTATATTTAATTCGATGCGGTTGGTCGGCATCAACGCCTAAACGTCGTCGTTTGTCGGCTTCGTATTCAGTGTAATTGCCGTCGAAAAATTCGACTTTTGAATCGCCTTCAAAGGCAAGGATATGCGTGGCGATGCGGTCTAAAAACCAACGGTCGTGGCTGATGACAACGGCAACCGGCGAAATTTTCGAGTGCTTCTTCGAGCGCACGCATCGTGTTAACATCCAAATCGTTGGTCGGCTCATCAAGTAGCAAAACATTCGCGCCCGATTTGAGCATTTTTGCCAGATGAACGCGATTGCGTTCGCCGCCCGAAAGTTGTCCGACGCGCTTTTGTTGGTCGCCGCCTGAAAAATTGAAACGCGAAACGTAAGCCCGCGAATTCATTTCGCGTTTTCCGAGTTGAATCAAATCCAAACCGTCGGAAATCTCGTCAAAGATAGTTTTATCGGCGTTGAGCGAATCGCGCGATTGGTCCACGTAGCCGAGTTTGACCTTTGCGCCGACTTTGAAATCGCCCGAATCTGCGGTTTCCTGTTCGGTAATCAGACGAAAAAGCGTCGTTTTGCCCGCGCCGTTCGGACCGATTACGCCGACGATTCCGCCTTTTGGCAGAGAAAATTGGAGGTTTTCAAATAGTAATTTATCACCGTAAGCCTTCGAAACATTGTGAGCTTCGATAACAATGTCGCCCAATCTTTCGCCCGGCGGAATGTATAGTTCAAGCGTTTCGTTTCTTTTGTCGCTTTCTTCGGAAATGAGTTTTTCGTAATCATTAATTCGCGCCTTTGACTTTGCGTGGCGACCTTTCGGCGACATCCGAATCCATTCCAATTCGCGCTCCAAAGTCTTGGCGCGTTTATCTTCGCCCTTTTGTTCAGTAGCAAGCCGCACCTGTTTTTGTTCAAGCCACGACGAATAATTTCCCTGATACGGAATGCCTTCGCCGCGATCCAATTCGAGAATCCATCCCGCGACATTATCGAGAAAATAACGGTCGTGAGTAACGGCGATAATCGTGCCTTCGTATTTCTGCAAATGCTGTTCGAGCCACGCGACGGTTTCCGCGTCGAGATGATTCGTCGGTTCATCCAAAAGCAAAACATCAGGTTTTTGCAACAACAAACGACAAAGCGCAACACGCCGTTTTTCGCCGCCCGACAGATTTTTTATCGGTGTTTCCGGTGGCGGACAACGCAATGCGTCCATCGCCATTTCGAGCCGCGAATCCAAATCCCAAGCGTCAAGCGCGTCAAGTTTTTCCTGCACTTCGCCTTGTCTTTCCAAAAGCGCATTCATCTCATCATCGGTCATTTCCTCGCCGAATTTCATATTTATTTCGTCAAATTCGGCTAACAGATTAACCGTTTCTTGCACGGCTTCTTCGACGATCTGCTTGACGGTTTTCGATTCGTCGAGTCTCGGTTCCTGCTCTAAATAGCCGACAGAATAACCTTTGGAAAAAACGACTTCGCCGTTAAATTCCTTATCAGTTCCGGCGATAATCCGCAAAAGCGAAGATTTTCCCGAACCGTTAAGTCCGAGAACGCCGATCTTCGCGCCGTAAAAAAATGATAAATAAATGTCTTTCAAGACAGGTTTTTTGTCGTAAAACTTGCTGACCTTGACCATCGAAAAAATGATTTTATTTGGTTCGTGATTACTCATAAAACTACAAAGTATAATTTATTTTATTAAATCTGTCTTTTCTGATAAACTAAAAGAACTTTTAAACGATACATCAAAGGAGTCAAAAATGTATGTATAAAATACGTTTAACAAGTATTTGGCAAGCATTCTACCCAAGAACGCATATTTTTGCTGAGTGTCCAAAACCTTTACTCCTTAATCACAGTAAAATTATGAAGCACAATTTTCGTTACAACGAATTGAGGCGATGATTTGTTTTCAATTCATTAGCTTTTACTAAATATGCCTGCTGCAAAAAGATTCGTGAGATAATCAAAGACCTGAGAACCAATTACTAAATTTCGTTACTGCCCAACCCAATTGACAGAGTTTCTAAAATTACTTTGAGTTAGAAAAACCAATGAAATCAAAAATTTTCGCCCATAAAAATAAATTCTTTTTAATCGTCGTTATTTGTTTTCTATTTGCCGATATTTTCGCGCAAACACCAAAAGATTTTACGAAATATGTTAATCCGTTTATCGGCACGGGCGGACACGGACACACATTTCCGGGGGCGACTGTGCCGTTTGGAATGGTGCAACTTTCGCCCGATACGCGCCTTGACGATTGGGACGGAAGTTCGGGTTATCATTATTCAGATTCAGTAATTTACGGTTTTTCGCACACGCATTTGAGTGGCACGGGAATTCCCGATTATTGCGATATTTTGTTTATGCCGACGCTTGGTGAGCCAAAGTTTGGGGCAAAAGCAGGCGAAAAAGCGGAAAACGGTTACGCTTCAAAATTCTCGCACGAAAACGAAAAAGCTGAAGCCGGTTATTATTCGGTCAAACTCGACGACGATAATATTTTCGCCGAAATGACAGCAACGCAACGAGTCGGTTTTCATCGCTACACTTTTCCGAAATCCGACGAAGCAAACATTATTTTAGATTTGAAATGGCGCGATAAAGTTTTAGATTCTGAACTAAAACTCGTCGGCAAAAATCGCATCGAAGGTTTTCGTCGGTCAGAATCTTGGGCGAAAGACCAAATCGTTTATTTTGTTGCGGAATTTTCTAAACCTTTTACCAATTATCAATTTAACAGCGATGAGTTTGAAATTAGAACAGACTTTGATTACAAGAGAAAAGACTTAAAAGCGGCATTTAATTTCAAAACAAACGAGGGCGAAAAAATCTTAATGAAAGTCGCCATTTCGCCCGTCAGCATCGAAGGTGCGAGAAAGAATTTGAAAGCAGAAATTCCCGATTGGAATTTTGACAAAGTTCGCGCAAATGCGAAAAAGGCGTGGAATAAAGAACTTTCACAAATCGAAGTTTCGGGCGGAACTGACGCGCAAATGACCAATTTTTATAGTGCGCTTTATCATACGAAAATTCAGCCGAATATTTTTCAAGACGTTGACGGAAATTATCGCGGACTTGATAAAAAAATTCACAACATCGCTGACGGGCAAAATCCAAAATCCAAAATCCAAAATCTAAAATCGGACTATTATACAATCTTTTCAATTTGGGACACATTTCGCGCCGCGCATCCGCTTTATACGATTATTGATCAAAAACGGACTATTGACTTTATTAACACGTTTATTCGTCAATACGAACAAGGCGGACGTTTGCCCGTTTGGGAACTCGCGGGCAACGAAACCGACACGATGATCGGTTATCACGCTGTTTCTGTCATTGCCGATGCGATGGCAAAAGGCATCAAAGGTTTCGATTATGAAAAGGCTTATGAAGCCGCGAAACATTCGGCGGAACTAAATCATTTCGGCTTGGAAGCGTATAAAAAACGCGGCTATATTTCGATGGAAGATGAGCAGGAATCAGTTTCCAAAACGCTCGAATATGCTTACGACGATTTTTGTATCGCGCAGATGGCGAGAATTCTGAGTCAATCAATATCTGATAAAGGCAGAATCAATAAAGGCGGAG
>JANOXW010000268.1:0-3171 GCA_031418635.1 Acidobacteriota bacterium | reverse complement strand
GGTCCGCGTATCGGCATTGCTTGGTCGCCGTTCAAAGACGGCAAAGGCGTTATTCGATTCGGCACCGGCATTTTCTACAATCGGACATTGCTTCGCACCATCGGTAACTTTATTCAAAATGCCACCGGCGTTATTCCGTTTGATACAAATTCGATTTTTGTCCCTGTTGGTGATATGCGTCGCTCTAATATTCTCGCCGCGATTGCTCAACAATTTCCAAATTCGTTTGCTACTGAAGAAGAATTGCATACGCTTGTCGCCAATGTTTGTGCCGCAACTGTTACTGCCTTTACCTGCAATCGCAACACTGGATTTATTTTGAATCAAGGAACTGGTGGAAATCCGTTGCGTTCGGTTGACGCGAATTTGAAAATTCCTGAAAGCTATCAGTTCAATATCGGTTTTGAACGCCAAATCTCGAAAGGTCTAGTTTTTGAGGCAAATTACACTTGGAACAAAACGGTGCGATTATGGCGCGACCGCAACATCAATGCGCCGGTTTTGCCAAGCGGTTTTGCCGATTGGACAGCGTATTTAGAAGCAAATCCGTTCCAACTTTCCCCGACGAGGAGATATACGTTTTATCGCGGTTTGACCACCGATGGAGTCGGACTTGCGACAGCTATGAATGGAAACATAACCTGTGCAGTTACAACTATCAATTGTTTTGTGAATTTAAATACGATCAGCACCGTAGCAACAACTCCAATCGTTGCCGTGCCGGGAAGCAACAACAATGCCACTGGCGGACCGATTGGCATTGCTTTGGCGGCAATCGCACAGTTTAGACCGAATCAGAATTTTGAAGAACAATCGCGCATCGGTTCGATTGGTGAAGCGTTTTATCAAGGTTTGATTCTTGAATTGCGTTCGCGTCTTCGCAAATTCGGCAGTAGTGGTTTTGGCGCAAGTTTTCGATTTAACTACACGCTTTCTTCAACCAAAGACGACGGTTTGAATAACACGTCAAATGCGGAAATAAACGGCGATTTCGAGCGCGAATTTACCCGCACTATTCAAGATCGTCGCCATCGAATTGCGTTTTCCGGCTCGTTTGACACGCCGAATTGGCTTGGCAAATTGCGCTTTGCGCCGCTATTTCGCGCCGGCAGTTCCGCGCCGTTTAGTCTCGGCAACGGCGGCAGAGACCGCAATCTTGACGATTTGGGAACTGACCGACTCAATTTTAGCGGAAATCTTGCCGACATTGTTTCACGCAATCCGGGTTCGCCGTTTCCAGAAGCACTTGCAGCACAATTTTCGCTGACACCGATTGGCGCAAGAGGCGGAAATCTGCCACGCAACTCTGGCACCGGACCATCGTTCTTTACTTTCGATTTGAACGTAACGCGCGAATTTCGTTTGACCGAAAAAGTGAGACTTCGTCCGGTTATTGAGTTTGATAATATTCTGAATGCCTCAGTTTTCAATTACGGAGCAGCGTTTATTGATTTTACCGCTTTGCGAAATGACGGAACACCGCCCACTGCCGCTCAAATTTTAGCGCGAAATAATTTCCTTGTGCCGACGCGAACCTTTCGACAACGAGAGATTAGACTTGGAATACGCTTCGATTTTTAGAGTTATTTGTAAATTAACCAAAAAAGCGGGATTGTTTTTTTTAAGCAATCTCGCTTTTTTTTTGAAAAATTTTTGATGACTAATCACTATCAAATATGTTAGTTTTAAAATGTTGAACATTTTTGTTTCTCAAAAGTATTATGAGCGAAGTTTTAGAACAATCTGTAAATACAGGAAAACTACAAAATCCTTTCACCGAAGTTTCCGTCGAATCGGTTTTGCTCGATGCCGACTTGTTTGTAAAATATCGTTCGCCCGAAAAGGCTTTTGCCCTGTTGCGTGAATCAATGGAACGCAGTCCGCGCTCGATTCCTTTGCGCGAAAAGATGCGGGAAATCTGCATTTCGCAGAAAAATCTGGACGAAGCCGCCAAACAATGTCTGGCACTCGTCAGTTTATACATCGGGCGCGAAGATTTTAGCCTTGCGTATGACCGTTTGCAAGAAGCTAAATTGCTTGACCCGCGTATCTCGGTTGCGCCCGGACTTGAAGCGATTCGGCAAGGTCGCCGTCCTGATTTTGCCACAACCCGCGATAAAACACCGCAAAAAATCCGCACCGACGTTACCTTTGCCGGCAATCTGGCGTATGTCAGCATTTTCGATGCCGTGCAGGTCATCGAAAATTCACGAATGACCGGCTTGCTCGTCGTAAAATCAGACCGTTATTTAGCAAGCGTTTCGTTCAACGAAGGCAAAATCGTTGATGCCGAATGCAACGGGCAAAGCGGTGTCGCGGCTTTTCGTATAATTATCGAACTCAATAGCGGCACATTTGAATTTACGACTTCCGAATACGATTTCCCGATTGTTCTCCACGTTTCAAGCAACACCAATTTCTTACTCGACGTTTTAACCGAACTCGACAACGAAAAAGCCGAAAAACAAGGCTTGCGTAACTTAGCGGACGAAGAGTTTTAGTCAATTACGAATTACGGGTTGCTTATCGTAATTCTTAATTCTTAATTCTTAATTGATTTTGACTCGTAATTCGTAATTGACGAGATTTGACTTAAACTCGCAAAAACCACAAAATATAGTGCAAACTTTCCCCGAAAGCACTATACGATGTTCAAACTTCAGCGTCTCGAAATCACCGGCTTTAAATCTTTTGCCGATTACACCGAAATCGTTTTCACGGGTAGCGGAATCACGGCTGTCGTCGGACCAAACGGTTGTGGAAAATCAAACGTAAGTGATTGTATTGCTTGGGTTTTAGGTGAACAACGGGCAAAATCTTTGCGCGGTGAAGAGATGAAGGATGTCGTCTTTCAAGGCACGAAAAAGCGCAAACCAAGCGGAATGGCGGAAGTCGTGCTTCATCTTGTCCGCGATGACGAAATGCTTTTTGAAGCCGACGAAGACGAACTTGGCGATATTGACGAAACATTAAGCAAAATTGATGCAAAAGCCGTTGACGTTGACGAACTCGAACTGCAATCTGAAAACTTTGAACCTGAAACCTTGAACCTTGAACTTGAAACCGCGAAAGCAGCGCAGGTTGGTTCGATTCAAACGGTTCAGACAAAAATAAAAACTAAACGACATTGGAAACCGCGCAGTTTCGCACTCGAATTTGCGCCCGGCGAAG
>JANOXW010000267.1:0-2278 GCA_031418635.1 Acidobacteriota bacterium | reverse complement strand
AAAGCCTTTTCAATTGGATTAACGAAAAGACCAATATCCAAACCGCTTCCAAAGTTCGCTCCGCCGATGCCTTGATGCTACACTGTTGGGGAAAACTAGCGGTGGCTTTCTTTCTACTCGTTTTCAACTACTGATTCGCATAAATTTACTTTTTATTTTTTATTTCCGAACGGCTTCCGGGTTTTACCGCAATTTCGCCACGCTGACACATTGGACAATCTCCGGGTTTATAGCTCGGAACGTCTAAACTAACCAACGCAATGCGTGGAACGCCGACATCAGCCGCACCGCCGGAACGGTCAATTATCGAAGCCGCGCCGACAACTTTCGCGCCGTGCGTTTCAATCGCTTTGATACATTCACGAGTCGAACCGCCGGTCGTGATAACATCTTCGACAACTAAAATTCGCTCGTTTTTTTTGACCGAAAAGCCGCGCCGCAAAGTCATCACGCCGTTTTCGCGTTCAGTCCAAACAAAGCGCACGTTCAACGCTTTGGCGACTTCATAACCGATTATCAAACCACCGATTGCCGGCGAAGCAACTGTTTCGATATTTGCATCAATAAAATTTTCAGCAATCGCTTTGCCAAATCTCGCCGCGTCCAACGGATATTGCAAAGCCAACGCGCATTGCAGATATTTCGGGCTGTGCAAACCGCTTGACAAAATAAAATGCCCGTCCAAAAGCGCGTCGGTTTCTTTGAAATGCTCTAAATTCAAGATCATAGAGTTTGTTGAGTTTGTTGAGTTTGTTGAGTTGATTGAGTTCGTTGAGATTGATTTTTACTCAATCAACTCAATCAACTCTCAGCCGAGAATCGGTCTTGGGTCAAAATAGCCGAGTGCTTCGGTAATTTTTCCGTCTTGCACACGGAATTTTTCCAAAATCGGAATTACGCCAAAAACCGCATCAATTTCCCAATGAGTTACGACATATTCGCCTTCGCAAACGTGCTGAATAACCCGAACATCATTGATGGCAGGTAAAAAGCCCGACAAAAATGTCTTGAAATTTTCCGCGCCCGTATTTTTCCCCGCAATCGGGTCTTCAAATATCAAATCATCCGCAAACAACGCAAGACTCAAATCTTTTTGTCGTAAAGCGTTCACATAGCTTTCAACCGTTTTAATATTTTCTTCTTTCACTTTTCCAAAACCTCCTTAGCAAGTTTATGGCTAAAACCACCAAACCGAAAATTTCTTCAGACTCTTACCTTTTAGCTAAACGCCTGGCATTGCTTTTTTTAACGGCTTGAGCAATAAGAACAACACAAAAGCCATAAACAAAGCCATACCGCCAAGCACGATAAAGAAACTCGATTGATACCAGATACTCCAGTAAATTCCGATCATTGTCAGTTTGTTACCAATTGCTGTGGCGACAAACCAACCGCCCATCAAAAGCCCACGCATCCGAATCGGCGCAACTTTTGAAACAAGCGAAAGTCCCATCGGCGAAAGCATTAACTCGCCCAACGAAATAATCGCGTAAGATAAAAGCAACCAAAACGGCGATACTTGGAAAAGATACGAGCGCGACAAAAACGCCTCTTTATGTTTAGTTCCTTCGCCGGGTGCAACTTTGTTGATTATGTCAATAAAACCTTGCTCGCCGGTTATTTTTTGCTTGGTGGTTTCATCTTCTTTAGCGGAGAATTTTACATCGTTGATGACGTTTCTATTGTCTTTGTCTTTTGCCGCTATAATCTTGTCCAAAACATCTTGCGGAACGCCGTCCGCTTTCAGATTTGTTACGACTCGTTCATTGATTCTAAACGAACCGCTGGCAAGTTGGTCAGCCGTCGGTTTTTGACCTTCACCGCTTATAGCCGCAAAATAAAGCACAAAGAAAGAAAGCGCAGTCAAGACCATCCCAAACGCCATTTTTGTCGGCGTGGCAGGCTCAAGTCCGCGTTTGTCGAGAAACTTCCAAAACCAAACAAGTGGAAATGTCAGAACAATAATCCAAAACGGATTGATTGAATTGGAAATTGTTCCCGAAACATTCCAAGCCGTATTATCATCTGCCCAATAAGTTATTGTTGACCCGTTTTGATGAAATGCCATCCAAAAGACAATGACGATGAGAAAAATGACAATCAAAGCCGCGACCCGCTTCCAATCAGGAACAGCGTCCATCAACGCTTGCCGGGCATCATTGGCAGTTGAGTTTTCGTTGGTAGTTTTTGCAACAACGGTAGGATTCTCGACTAAATGCTTGAATTTCCAAAGAATCACGACCGAAATAACCATTCCGAACGCCGCCACCGCAAAAGC
>JANOXW010000266.1:0-3888 GCA_031418635.1 Acidobacteriota bacterium | reverse complement strand
TTTGAACGCGAAGTTTTCGAGGAACTTTCGCGGCGAGGTTTGTCTTTAATTCCACAAGTAGGTGCATCGGGTTATCGAATTGACTTCGGCGTTTTAGACAAAGAAGCGGAAGGAAAATTTATCTGTGGAATCGAATGCGATGGAATGTCTTATCATTCGTCGGAAACTGCTCGTGACCGTGATCGCTTGCGACAACAAGTTTTAGAAGGACGCGGTTGGGAAATTCATCGCGTTTGGTCAACTGATTGGTTCAAAGACCGAAATGGACAAATTGAAAGATTGCTTAATTTAATTGAGCAATCACGTGAGCGAGCCAAACGCGAAAGCGAACAAGAAACGGAACGACAATCATTTATCGAATCCGAAGCCGAACAACAAGCAAGAGATTTTTTAGGTGATTTAAGCGAAGTTGAATTTAGCAATATTTTTGAAAATATTGAGCAACAAGAATATGTTCGTCCAACACCCGAACCATATCAGATGGCACAGATTAATGTCGGAGTTGGGTTTTCAATTCTTGAAACAAACGACCAACACATTGCAAAAATTTTGATGGCTATTATTGAACAGGAATTCCCCATTCATGTTAAAGAAATTTTCACTCGGACGGCTTCGGTTTGGGGAACAACCGCCGGTTCCAGAATTCAATCACGAATAATGCAAGTTTTGCGTTTGATGGAACGTGCTAAACTTATCGAAATTCGCGGTGATTTCTTTTGGAAAATTGACGGCGAACTTCGCCTACGCTCACGCAACAAGACGAACATTCCCGCCGAACGTATTGCGCCGGAGGAAATCCGCGAACTGATTTTGTTGATTTTGCGCGATGGTCATAAATTCAGCAAACAAAATTTGATTAACGAAGTTCGCACAATTTTTGGTTTCAGTCGAACAGGTGCAAGTTTGCAACAAGCGATTGAAAATGTGATTGAAAATCTTTTGCACGAAGGGTTAGTCGGCGAAGGAAGCACTGGAATAGGCTTGCGAACATAAGTTTGAGTTCTCAGAATAAATTAAAGATCCGTGTTTCAAATTTTATGATAGAAAAATTAATTTTGGAATAGGCGAGAGATGAAATCTATCATCTATTATCTTTCATCTCTCGCCTATTCCAAAGAAAAAAGCCTCCTCTTAAATTGTAAGATACCGCCAAAAAACCTTTTGACCCAAATTGTTTTGGAAAGATAAATCTTATCTGACCACGTTATCTATTTTACTTTGAAAATTCGTTGTTGAAATTCTCGACACGCGAGAATTAAGTTTCGGCTTTATCAGCCTTCGGCTTCGGAGAATTTGCTGATTGCGTTTTCTTCAACCTCTTTGATAATCGCCAGATTTTTATATTCCGTTTCGGTCAGCATATCGTCTTTGAAATCGGGATTCGGCTGATACCAAGGTTGTGCGGCAAAGTATTTTTGTAACGCGGTGTCTTTGAAAATTCTGCCGTGTCGCGCATAAATCTCGTTTCGTAAAACTCGCAAATCTTCGACGAATAATCCATCAACCATATCGTTGGTGATTGGTTCGGTTGAAATTCTCTCGCGCAATCTTGCTTCAAGTGATTCAATAAGTTTGACGTTTTGTTCTTCGATTTCGTTGAGTTTTACCTTTTTTTGGTCTTTCGCGGGTTTATACCAATCGCGCCATTCAAAAACCTGCTTAAATCCGGGCGTGGTAAATTTGCGTCCGCGCCGCGCCCAAAATTCGTTGCGAATCAGGCGCAAATCGTTCATTGACAAACCTTTTAGAATTTCTTCGGTCAGCAAGACGTTTTGAAATTTATCCATATCGCCGACGGCGACGGCAACTTTGCGGTCTTCGTTGCGTTTGGCATTTAGTTTTTCAAGATTTTTGCGTTCTATATCGTTCAAAATCGTTTGGCTGTAATTGGCGTTTGCCTTATACCAATAGCGTTCTTCAAAGTATTTTTGCAGCCACGGCTCATCGTCAAAACGCTTGCCGTGAATAGCTTCGATTTCGGCAATCATTATGCGCCAATCTGCTGGCGATTCAGCATAAAGATTGTCGTCGGGAATCTCTTTGGTTTGCCACAGACGCAAATCGCCCGGCTGAACCGAACTATGGCGTTCGGCTTCCGTCAACCGAATCGAATCGAGATTGTCGCGCTCAAATTTAGTCAAAACCGCGTTGGTAAAATTCGCTTTCGATTTATACCAAGTCTGTTTTTCAAGATAATCCTGAATCGAACGCTCTTTGAAAACGCGCCCACGCTTGCCAAAAACGACTCCGCGCAGAAGCGCGAGTTCGTCAACCGCGCCGTCGGATTTTAACTTGCCAAGTTGGACTTTGGTGATTTTCTTTTTCGCAAAATCGAATTTGTCCCAACCTTTTTTGTCAAATTCCTTCCAAGCCTGCTTTTTTTCCGCGTCGAGATCGTCTTGCGCTAAAGCAACCGCGCCGAACATCAACATAAAAAATAAAGAAATTATCAGTTTTTTTTTCATTTTGCTTATTTCTCCTTGCGCTAAAGCAACGTGGCTAATTGCCGCGAAGCGCGGAAAGCCCGATAAATTGGGCTGAAAACATTAGCCACTCAAGTCTTGCTTTCAATAATTTCAAAACTCGTTGTGATTTCCGCCGTCGGTCTGACGGTGGCGGCAACACTGCAATATTTTGTATCGGAAAGCTCAATCGCCTGGGCGACGGCTTGTTCGGAAACGTCGTGTCCGTATACGATATGGTGAATGTGTAGATGCGTAAAAGCCTTTGGATGTTCTTCGCGTCGCGTTCCCGTGATTTCGGCTTTGTAATCGGTTAAGTTTTGACGTTTCTTTTGCAAAATCGAAACGACATCAACCGCCGTGCAAGCCGCTACTGAAACAAGCAACATCTCAAGCGGTGATGGTGCAGACTTTCTATCGCCTTTGGTATCAATCGTTTGCGCGTGTCCGCTGGGTGTTGTGCCGATAAAAAACTCGTCGCCCGCGTATTGAACTGTCGCTTTATAATTATCGTTTAACATAAAGATTAGAACGTAGTTTCAAACTAAATTTGCAGAATTTTAGCACAATTTTTCAAAAGCAACACGCCAAAACAACCTTTTGGCATAAAAAATGCTTCTTAGCTGATGGCAATGTCAGTTTTAGTTTTTTTAGACAGCTTTCAATTAAAAAGGAGATTTGATAATGAACAGATTTAGAGGCGTATTTTCGGTTTATTTGGTGATTGGTTTGATGGTTTTCGGGTTTGTCGCAAACGCCGACGGGCAAGATCGGCGCAATCAGCGCGAAGTTCGTAATACTTTGCGCGATTTGAATTCCAAAATTGACGATTTTCGTTTTGAACTCGACAACGAATTCAGACGCACTTCGGTTAATCGCAATGAGCAGAATGAGATTAACAATAATATTGAAGATTTAGAAAATAATATCAGCAAATTTGAAGGCAAACTCCAGCGACGACGCGAAAGTGCCAACGATGTTTCAAGTATTCTCGATGCGGCAAAAAACGTCAATGATTTTGTCATTCGCCAACGATTTAGCGGAAAAGCCGCTGGCTATTGGACAAATGTTCGCGGTCTGCTTGACCGTCTGGCATCTAATTATAATGTTTCTTGGGATTGGAACAATGGCAATGCAAATTATCCAAATAATTTTCCTACTTCAAACACGAATTCTTATATTTCGACCTTAACGGGAACATATCAATTAGACGTTTCCCGCAGCGAAAACACCCGCGACATTGCTGACCGTGCGATTCGTAACAGCAATTCTCAAAATAATGATGCGGCGCGGCAAGATTTGCAAGACAAACTCGAAGCACCTGAACAGATTGCGATTGACGTGCGCGGCAATCAAGTTACGCTGGCATCTTCACGCGCTTCGCAGGTTACATTTACGGCGGACGGACGCGACAAAACCGAAACAC
>JANOXW010000265.1:0-5305 GCA_031418635.1 Acidobacteriota bacterium | reverse complement strand
TGAATCGTTATCGTCATCAACCCGGAATTGAAGTTCACTTGTTGAAGGTTGTCCGCGTTTCCAGCCCTTCGGCACAGTTTCGCCCGACGGCAACATTGCCGGTGCGGAATCTAAAACTTTTGTCTTCGGCATCGTTTTAGCGACTTTTGTTTGAGTTGTATCGTTGCCGTTTTCCGCCATTTTTCTGGCATTGGCAAATCGAATTTGCCGCAAACGTAATGCCCGCTTGCGACTCGCCAAGGCTTTTTTGCGACGTTCCTGACGGCGATATAATTGCCACCATCGCTTAGAATATTTCTTGACACCTTTCCATCCTCGTTTCTTGGCTTTTGTCGGTTTGCTCGACTCAGCTTCCGTGTAATTAGTTGCAAACGGAATAATTCCCCCAATTCCAACCAATAAAGCCAACGATAAAACTATTGCTCGCACCATATATTTCTTCCTCCGATTTCTATAAAACAGTTTCCTTGACGACTTCCTCAATCGTCGTAGTTCCGTTGCGTAATTTGCAAAGCCCCGAACCACGCAAAGTTATCATTCCGAGATCAATCGCTTTCTTTCTCAGTTCGATAGCACTTGCGCCGATAATGATGAGTTCGCGGAGTTCGTCCGTAACTTCCATCACTTCATATAACCCGATTCTGCCTTTATAACCCGTGCCATTGCAAGTCGTGCAGCCTTTACCTTTATATGCTTTCATCGTTTCGGCTTCTTCGGGCGAAAAACCGATTTCAGTAAAGGCTTCGACGGGTAATTTTTGCTCTTCCTTACAGTTACCGCAAATAACGCGAATTAGTCTTTGTGCCTGAATAATATTGACACTCGTGGCAACTAGAAAAGGTTCGATGCCCATATTGACCATACGCGAAATGGTCGAAGGCGCATCGTTGGTGTGAAGCGTTGATAAAACGAGATGTCCGGTCAGTGCGGCTTTGATGGCGATTTCCGCCGTTTCAAAATCACGGATTTCGCCGACGAGAACGATGTTCGGATCCTGTCGCAAAAATGAACGAAGCGCGGCGGCAAAGTTTAAGCCGATTTGCTCTTTCATCTGCACTTGGTTGATGCCCGGCAAGTTGAACTCGACCGGATCTTCCGCCGTCATAATGTTGGTTTCCGATGTGTTCAAAGATTGCAACGCTGAATAAAGCGTGTTGGTTTTTCCCGAACCCGTTGGTCCTGTAACAAGAACCATTCCGTAAGGTTTTGAAATGTTGCGCTGAAAAATCGCCAAACTCTCCGGCTCAAAACCGAGTTTAGTCATATCGAGCATCAATTTGTCTTTATCGAGCAGACGAAGCACGACTTTTTCGCCAAAAAGCGTCGGCAAGGTCGAAACCCGAAAATCGAGTTCCCGCGAACGATTGTCAATTTTTACTTTGATTTTAATGCGACCATCCTGCGGCAGTCGTTTTTCGGAAATGTCGAGTTTCGACATAATCTTAAGGCGCGAAATCAGCGCATCGCGCATTTTCATCGGTGGGTGCATCACATCATATAATACGCCGTCAATGCGAAAACGGATGCGGAAATCTTTTTCGTAAGGCTCAACGTGAATGTCCGATGCGCCGCGTCGCAAAGAATCAACTAACAAAACATTGACTAGACGCACCACTGGAGCATCTTCGCTGGCTTTGGCAAGTTCGGCAAGATCAATCTCGTCGTTGTCCTGGACAACTTCAAATTCTCCATCTATATCGTGGGCGCCAAATTCAAAACGGTCAAGCGAAACGGTCAAATCGGATTCGACGAGTCTTTCATTACTTGTCGCTCCGTTTTTTGAAGCTCCGTTTTTTGAAGCTCCGTTTCCGTTTTTCGACACTTTCACGCCGACTTTTTCAAAATCATTAACCGCCGCAAAATCAAAAACTTCTATTGCCGACGATGCTTTGTAATATTTGCCGATGGCAATTTGCAATGAGGCTTCCGAAGCAATAACAGGTTCGACATTTAAGCCGGTCATAAACTTGATATCGTCCATCGCAAAAACATTGGTCGGATCAACCATCGCCAATGTCAGAATTGCCCCGACTTTGGAAATCGGTAACACTGCATATTTGAGGGCGACTTCTTGCGAAATTAATTTGATGGTTTCTTCTTCAATCTGAAAAAGTTCCAAATTGATGGACGGAACGCCGTATTGACGCGACAAAACCGCAGTTATAACGTCGTCGGAAATAATACCGAGTTTGACAAGATTAGAACCCAACCGTCCACCGCTACTGCGTTGATATTCCAACGCTTCACGCAACTGTTGCGAAGATATTAAATTTTCACGAACAAGAATTTCCCCAAGTTTTGCTGACATTTGTTTATGGAATATTCACTATTTATTTTCTTTTACGAGATTTTTTTGAAGCGTTTAGCGTAGAATTCACCAACAGAGAGTATTGCATTAAACGATGATAAACACCGTTTGTAATAATAATAGAGATAAAAACCGGAAGTGTCAAGATTTCTTTAAAAGAATTATCAAATATTTTCCCCCTCTGCATTTTAAAAAAATAAGGTTGTGCCGATTAAAGCACAACCTTAAACCCTTCAGCCTAATTAAAAGAATTCTACGTTTTTTTCTTGGTAGAAGTAGTTTTCGTTTTTTGCGGAGCTAGATTTTGAGTTTTTAAATAGTCAACCGCTTCTTTTACACTTGCTTTTAATTCTTTCATTTGCTGAGTATCGTCTGGTTTAGTAGGAGAAACATCAACAAATCGTTGCATCAAATCCAATCCTTCTTGCATTTGGGCTTTTCCTTCTTGCTTTTGCCCATTGGCATCTGCAACTGCTCCCGAATTAAACAAGGATAATCCTAAGCCGGCTAATGCTTCTGGCTGGTCTGGGGAAATTTCAAGAATTTTTCGGTAAAGCGGGATTGCTGCATCAGAATTACCTGTCTTGCGAATTGCATCTGCTACATTAAGAGCTACTTTTGTTTTAATAGCGACATCTGTTTGAGTTAGCAAATAGGCTTCTAAAGTAGCGACTGCTTCTTGTATTTTTGACTCATCAGCTTTGGTTTCCAACGTCAAACGGTAAGTTTCAACCATATTAGACAAAGCCGCAACTTTATTACTATCATAGCTTTTCTGCAAATTGGCATCGGTGGTAGTTGCCGTTTTCAAAATATCTAACGCTTTTTGAGAAGCATTAATTGAATCGGTAAAATCTTTTTTCACCATCTCCATTAAAGAGGCTTTATTAGCTGAGTCAGTAACAGATTTCTTATAAAAATCAAATCCTCTGGATTTTAAGGCAAGTGCTTTATTATTGAGCAAAACAGGTGCGCTTCCCGCAAAATCCGGGTCCGCGTTATATCCTTCGTCAAACTTGATAATCGCCAAATCGTAATTTTTCGCATCAAATGCTTTTTGTCCTTCTTCTAAAGATTTTTGGATAATTGCCGTAGAATTTTTAACTTTTTCGTTTTTGGCAGCAATTTCGGCAACCTGTTTATCATATTCTGCTTTTTGCTTTTTTTGCTCCGCCGTAAGTTCCGCATTAGATTTTTCGGTGGTTCCGGTCGAAGTTGGACTAGCAAGGGCTTGTCGGACTTCATCTTCCGTCCACTGTTTGCCGTTGCCTGCGCTAACGGTAATAACCATATTTTGCGTTCCGGCTCTTACGTTAGGGAAAATTTCAGGGCTGATATTCGGTGCGCTGATTGAAAAGGCTAATTTTGCACCGAGTGGCAAGCCGGCAAAGGCGAAATTCCCTTTTTTGTCGGTTTTGCCGGCTGGAAGTTTTGATTTTATATCTATTCTAAAAACTTCAATTAACGCACCGGCAACGGGTTCGGTTGTGCCGTCCGCTTTTTTAAGTTCAACTCGTCCGTTAACCGGAGAGTTTTGGGCAAAAATCACAACGCTACTTATTAAAAATAAAGTAATTGTTAACAGAAAAGTAAAATAATTTTTACGAAACATTTAGGTCCTCCAAAATTGTGTTCAAAATATATCGCGCAAACGCCTTTTTACGATGCTGACCGCAAAAAAAGAGTTGTTATTGATTGTTTATTTTAACCTAAGTTTGCCAAAAATTTGAAGTGAAAAAGTTGTTTTAGCAAAATTTATTTAAGTTTTGAACTATGTTATCTTAAATTTTGTAATCCAGCACATATTGTAAAAGGAGATTTAAATGAATTTATTTTGGATAAAGTGTCTGTTTTTGTTGACGTTAATTTGCGTTCCGCTTTCGAGTTTCGGACAGCAAAACGATGCGCCCGTGCGGATAACATTTTTGCACGTCAACGACGTTTATCAATTTACGGCGGTTGACGGCGGAACACGCGGCGGACTGGCGCGGCTGTTGACGCTTAGAAAAGAAGCGTTGAAGGAAAATCCGCACACGATTTTTACGATGGGCGGCGACACGATTTCGCCTTCGGTGGAAACGCGGACTTACAAAGGCGCACAGATGATTGACGCTTGGAACGCTGTCGGAATTGATTATGCAGTGTTTGGCAATCACGAATTTGATTTGAAAACCGATGTTTTGCTTGAGCGAATGAAAGAATCGAAATTCGTTTGGCTGGGCGCAAATGTTTTTGACACGAAAACGAATAAAATCTTCGCTGACACGCCACCGTTTGTTATTCGTGAATTTGACGGCGTAAAAGTCGGCATTATCGGTTTTCTGTTGCCCGAAACTAAGCAAACATCAAGTATGGAAGCAAATCTCGAAGTGCTGAACTACTGCGATGTGGCGAAAAAACTCGTGCCGCAAATGCGTCAACAAGGCGCAAACGCCGTCATCGGTTTGACGCATTTGGCGATGACGCAAGACAAGGAATTAGCAAAATGCGCGAACTTTGATTTGATTCTCGGTGGACACGAACACACGCTTTTGCAATCGTCTTCAAACGGCACACCAATTTTCAAAATGACGGCTGATGCGCGTGAACTCGGCAAATTCAGTTTCAATTTCAATCGCCAAACCAAAAAACTCGAAAGCCTCGATTGGGAAATAATTCCCGTAACGGACAAAATCGCCGACGCGCCTGAATTTGCTGTTGTTTTCGATAAATACAAAGACCTTTTGCAGAAATTAGCCGAACCGGTCGGAATGACGGCGGTTTTGCTCGATGCTGGTTCAGCGTCGAATCGGACGCGAGAAACAAACGTCGGAAACTTTATCGCCGACGTTTTGCGCCAAGCGACAAACGCCGATGTTGCGTTGGTCAATGGCGGTTCGATTCGCGCCGATTTGACTTATAATCCGGGCGTTTTGACCAAACGCGACGTGCTTTCGATTTTGCCGTTTAATAATCCCGTTTTGAAGATCGAGATCAGCGGCAAAACTCTGCGCGAAG
>JANOXW010000264.1:0-3368 GCA_031418635.1 Acidobacteriota bacterium | reverse complement strand
GTGAGTGCCGGAATCAATTTGCGGAATGTTTACGACGGCATTGATCGGCACACCCATCACCATCACTCCTTTCAATCCTAACCCGGAATAAATGTAATCAATAGTAACCGTTCCCGGTCCGCCACACACATTAAAAGAAATAATTCCACCCGGTAAAAGGTCGCCTTCGGTAACAGTTGTAAATGGAGTGCAAACTTCGCCACAGCGCATACTAATATAGATGGCGTGAAATGTGCTTGCCGCCCTCAGTGTGAAATCCACCGCTAAACCCGGCACAATTGGCGTAAAGGTGATGGACACCGGATCGTATGTGCCTGACATAAATCTTGGAATGTTCACTATCGAATTGGTCGGTTTTCCAACAACTGTCAGAGTTTGCAGACCGGTCCCGGTATTGACATGATCAACTGTAACCGAACCAGTTCCGCTTGAAACATCAAAAGATACCATTCCACCCGCAAACAAATCCCCTTCCTTTAACCATCACGGTTGGAGTGCAAACAATAATATTTATTCGAGACGTTACATTTCCCAAAATAACATTTGAAGTCGGGGGCAAATCTTGAAGCGAAGAGTTTTGATCATCTTCAATGGTATAGCTGTTTTTATTGATAGTTTTGATTGACAACTGCGAATTTGACTCATTGTTGATGCCATCTTGCGTTTGTGCCGAAGTTTGCCCCACGAATAGAATCGCTGTTCCTAAAATCACTAAGACTGAAAGTTGAAAAAATAATCTACGATTGATTCGTTTAAAAAACGAATCAAAATATTTTAACTTTTGCATTAAAATTCCCCCTATTAATTTGTTGTTCAACTCTTTAAATTACCAATAGTTGATAAATTACACAAAAATATAATTTTTCATTCAGTATTTTGACGTTACTTGAATTTATTTTTTGCGAAACTCTTTTACATTTGAAGTTAAAATGGAGTTTTGCACACTTTTAGCTAATAAATTCTTTCTTTAGTCGCTGAACTGAAAGACGATTACAAATTATTAATTATTAATTAGAGTGAAATAATAGAAAGAAAGTTGTGTGAAAATTTATAAAAGGAAAAAAAGTCCTACCAAAGCGTTAAAACAAGGTGCGAGATTTTGAATTTACTGAAAGAACCAAATTGAATGAGAATTTAATTTTTGTCTTATTTCAATTTTTTCATAAATCAAGCGCAAACCTTCAAGCATCAGGTTTTCCTCAACAATCTCAATCAAATCCGAACCATCCGTGATTAAAGAACTGAGTCCGCCGGTGGCAATAATTTTCGGCTTTTCGCCAAGTTCATCAATCATTTTTCGCAAAATTGCGTCAACCAACCCGATGTAACCAAAATAGATGCCTGATTGAATCGAACTGATGGTTGTGTTTCCGAAAATTTTTTCAGGCTTTTTGAGTTCGACTTTTGGAAGTAAAGCGGTTTTTTGGAAAAGCGCGTCGGCTAAAACGTTCATTCCGGGCGCGATAATTCCGCCGATATATTCGTCTTTTGAATTAACTGCGTCAATCGTCGTCGCCGTGCCGAAATCGCAAACAATACAAGGTTTTCCATATTTGCCAACTGCCGCAAAAGCCGCCACAAGTCTATCAATGCCAACGCCTGATGGCGGATTGTAATTTATCTTGAAACCGAAATCGAAAGTGTGGTGCGCGAAAATTGCGGAAAGTCCGAAATACTTTTCGGACATTTGTTGAAAAGCAAAATTGAGTTGCGGAACAACCGAAGAAAAAACAATCGCCGAAACATTTTTATAATCAATTTCAGCAGTCAAAAAAAATTGCCGCAACAAAGCCCCGATTTCGTCGGAAGTTCTATCGCGGACAGTCGAAAGTCGCCATTTTTCAACCAGATTTTCGCCGTCAAAAACGCCGAAAGTCATGTTTGTATTGCCAATGTCAATTGTCAGAATCATAGTCGAGAGTCGAGAGTCGAGACTCAAGAGCCAGATATATTCTCTCGACTCTTGACTCTCGACTCTCGACTAGCCTTGAAGGGGCAAACCTTCATAAACAATCTGCCAACCGTTTTGGCGGCTGGTTTGCAAACTCATCGAGAAAGATTTAAGAGCTTTTTCGGGGTCGTCATAAATCTGCACGGCGGGATTTATTTCACGCGGATCAACGCGGCAAATCGCGCCGCCTTCGGTAGCGGTTTTGACGCACAGCAGCGCAACCATATTATCTTTTGACAAAACAGCGGTTCGCATCTCGACTTCGCCAAGTTCGCCTTCTTCAAACTCATCAAAATCTTCAAATTCGTCATTAAAATCTTCAAATTCTAAATCTTCGGGGTCAATATCAAATTCATTGTTCATATAATTATTTATAAAATCCTTAAATACAAATTACACACTTGCGTTTAAAAATTCAATTCTACGCCCTTTTTCTCAACTTTGTAACGTCGCCCGCGTGAATGATTTTTATTTCGCCAGTGTCGGTTTCAACGCGCAACGCGCCGTTTTGCTCGATTCCGCGCGTCGTGCCGGAAATCATTTCATTTTCCAAAACAACGCTGACTTCCCTGCCAAAAGCGTAAGTTGAACGGTGTGTCCATTCTTGCCGAATCTTTTTCGCGCCACTTTCTGTTTGTAAAATCCGATAGTAGTTCAATAATTTGTTTGTCAAATCTTCCAACAAATTTTCGAGATTCGGCGTTCTGTTAGTTTCAGCTTCGATTGACGTAGCAATTAGATTTAATTCAGGCGGAAAGTTTGAAGATTGTAAATTGATGCCGATGCCGACGATAACCGCTAAACCTAGATTGGTTTCCGCCGTTTCCGCTAAAATGCCGCAAATCTTTTTATCATTAACGAGAACGTCGTTTGCCCATTTTATATCGGGATTTAGTTGATACGATTCTTGTAAAACATCAAAAACAGCAACCGCGCTCATCAATGTCAAAAGCGGCAAAAAGCGCATTTCCAACTTCGGGCGTAAAACTATACTGAAATAAAGCCCAGCATTTGCGGGCGAAATCCAAACTCTGCCGTGTCGTCCTCGTCCTTCGGTTTGCTGTTTGGCAACGACGCACAAACCTTCATTTGCGCCGCGCTTTGCTTGATTTAATGCTTCGGTGTTGGTTGACGGAAGTGAATCAAAGCGTAAAATTGTAATATTCATTGAACTTTCTCAAACTATAAAATGTCAGGCGGAAATAATTCTAAATTATTCATTTTGCATTATGAATTAACCTGCAAAAAAATCATTTATTTTATGCCCAATAATGAACCTTGGATTCAAGAAGTAAGTGCAACTCTTGATAAAAATTAAAGAGTAAGATGTTCAGTAGTTTTAGCTCTTTAATTTTCATCAAAGAGTTGACATGAAAAAATACAAACATCTTACTCTTGGTGAACGATACCAGATTTA
>JANOXW010000263.1:0-2652 GCA_031418635.1 Acidobacteriota bacterium | reverse complement strand
AAATACTGGAACGCGCCGAACTTGCCGTAACCGTATTAATTGAAGAAGGTGACCCGAAACAAATTATTGTCGCATTAGCGGAAGAATGGGGCGCGGACTGTATTTTTCTCGGCGCAAACGACGCGGGAAATTTTAATGAATTTCATCTGCTCGGCAGCGTTTCGACAGCGGTTGTCGCCCGCGCTCACTGCACGGTTGAAATTGTGCGCTGAGGTGCGGCTGAAACTTACAAATGTTTGATTTTTTGAAATTTGGAACGGGGGATGAGATTCCTCAAAGTTTGACGGCTGAAGACGATTCGCCGCTGGACGGGGAAGTCTTCAGTCTTGAGCGTCTGCAAGCGCAGGCGGCGGAACTTGCCGTTACGCATCGCATTGCCGCCAAAGAAAAACGCGGCTTCGACCTTTTGGCGCGGCTTGAAGACAATAAAAATGAGCTGGTCAAAATCTATCGGGCTCTGACGGGTGCGGCGCGGGACGAACCTCTGACACCTTCCGCCGAATGGCTGGTTGATAATTTTCATATCGTCGAAGAGCAGTTGCGCGAAGTCCGCCAGGATTTGCCGCGCAAATTTTACCGCGAACTTCCCAAACTCGAAAGCGGCGCATTTGAAAATTATCCGCGCATTTATCATCTTGCGTTTAGAATTGTTGCCGATACCGATAATCGGCTTGATGCCGCAACACTTGAAGCATTTCTCGAAACTTATCAAAATCATTCGCCGCTTACCATCGGAGAAATCTGGGCTTTTCCGATTTCCTTGCGGTTGGCTCTGATTGAAAATCTGCGTCATTTCGCCGTTAAAATTTTGCAATCTCGGAGCGACCGCTCTGCCGCCGACGAATTAGCCGACGAATTAGCCAAATACACCGACAAGGAATTTTCCGGCAGAACTTTTGAATTGCTCGCCGAAACCTTCGACGGCGGGCGGCTGACCGAAAAATTTTCGCGGGCATTTCTCGTTCAATTCGCCGCCCGTCTGCACGAAGGCGATGATTACATCGGTTATGAACTCGAAAAATTACAGCGTCGCCTGCTTCCCGAAGGCGTAACGCTCGAACATCTGGCGCACCGCGAACACAATCGTCAGGCTTCCGCGCAGATTTCGGTCGCCAATATCATTATGAGTATGCGCCTGCTTTCGACGCTTGATTGGCGCGATTTTTTCGAAACCGTCAGCCGCGTTGACCGCGTTTTGCGTGAAGACCCGGCGAAAGCCTACGGCAAAATGGATTTTGCGACCCGCGACTGTTATCGCCACAACATTGAACGCATTGCCAAAAGAACTCGCGCCGACGAAATCGAAGTAGCGCAACTTGCCGTTAAGTTTTCCGAAAAACATACGGACGACGAGCGCAAAAATCACGTCGGCTATTTTCTGAACACTGAGAGAGGTTTGACGGAATTTGAACATTCATTCGGTTATTCTCCGACTTGGCGCGAATATGTCGTTCGATTCCTGCGCCGCCGTCCGACTGCACTTTATTTGACAAGCATCTTTGCGCTGACGTTTATTTTTATCGCCGGAATGGTTTACACCGCCGCGCAAACGCTGAATTTTTCAATTTATACATTGATTTTTGCCGTGCTTCTGGTAGTTATTCCGGCGAGCGAACTGGCAATAACTTTAATAAATCGTTTGGTCAACGGCATCATCAGTCCGAATTTCGTGCCGAAGATGGAGTTGAAAGACGGTATTCCCGAAACGGCGCGAACGGTCGTGGTCGTCCCGACTTTGCTGAGCGATAAAAATACGATTAGCCAATTAATCGGCAGTCTCGAAGTTTATCACCTCGCCAATCGTGACAAAGAGCTTTTCTTCGCACTGCTCGGCGATTTGCCCGATGCTGAAAACGAAATTATGCCGTCCGACGACGAACTTATCGAATCGGCGCGGCAAACGGTTGCGGAACTCAATCGTAAATACGAAGCCGAACAAACCGCGCCGCGTTTTATGTTTTTCACGCGGCGGAGAATTTGGAACGCGGGCGAGAATAAATGGATTTGCACCGAAAGAAAACGCGGAAATCTGCACGAATTTAATTTAATTTTGCGCGGTCTGCCGGGCGCGAGTTACGTTTTAGATGAAATGATTGATTTCGATTTTTTAAAGACGATTCGCTACGTTATCACGCTCGATGCCGATACGCAGATGCCGCGTGAAACGGCGCGAAAGCTGATCGGAACTATCGAACATCCGTTAAATCGTCCGGTTTTCGACGCGGAAATCGGGCGCGTTACGAAAGGTTATGCAATCTTACAGCCGCGCATCGAAATCAGTCTGCCGAGCGGTTTGCGTTCGCCTTTTTCCAGAATTTATTCGTCGAGCAAAGGTTACGATCCATACACCAGTGCGGTTTCGGACGTTTATCAAGATTTGTTTTCCGAAGGCAGTTTTGTCGGCAAAGGTTTGTATGACGTGGACGCTTTTGAAGCCGCGCTCGACCGCCGGATTCCCGAAAACAAACTCTTAAGTCACGATCTTTTTGAAGGTCTTTACGCCCGTGTCGCGTTGCTGACAGATGTTGCGCTGTATGACGATTATCCGTCGAATTACGAATCTTACGCCAAACGAAATCACCGTTGGACACGCGGCGATTGGCAGATTGCGCGTTGGGTTTTGCCGTTTGTCCCGAACGCGAACGGACAAAT
>JANOXW010000262.1:0-13791 GCA_031418635.1 Acidobacteriota bacterium | reverse complement strand
TGACTCCGCACCACCGCTTGAAATCTTGCTCCTTCAACTCCTTTGCTTTTTCGTATCTCATCAAATTTACTCCAATAAGATATTTGTGCCATCTTTATCAAAAGTTTTCAAATACCCAATTTATTTCGCAAGAGGTCTATTCAAAATCTTTGTGGATGTTAGAAAATCTGTGTAAATAAGTGTAATTCTGCCGGTTGAATTCTATCTTCAACCATAATGACAAATTGATTCACGGCTAATCCCCAATCGGGTATCGGCATCGTCCACTTTTTTGCGACATTTTTCAACCCCAAATATAACATCTTGAGGCAGGCTTCTTCCGATGGAAAACTGCCTCTCGGTTTGATGATTTTCCGCAAACTCATATTCAGCGATTCAATCGCCTTGGCACAACCCGCATTTTTGGCATAACCAAGTTGATGCGTCAACTCAGCGAGGCAAGCACTCGCTCCAATAATTGCTTGGTTATTTGCTTGAGTAATCCGTTCTTACCCAACAAATCCTCAGGATTTCGATAATCCTTAATCAATTCATCCAAAATCTCTTGCTTAATCGTTATGGTGTAAATATCTTTTTCCTGTTTTTATAAAGTTCATTTACACAAAATTTATTATACCCTCTCCAAAACAGATTGCCTTTAATAATTTTGAATGCCCTCGGTAGGATTCGAACCTACAGCCAACAGATTATGAGTCTGCTGCTCTAACCGTTGAGCTACAAGGGCAAAAGCCTTATTAGTTTAGTAAAATTATAGCTTGCCCGCAAATGTAAAAAGCGTCAATTTATTTCGAGTGTATCTTTGGCGAGTTGAAAAAATGCTTCTTCGACATTTTCGCCTGTTTTCGCGCTTGTCCGCAACATTTTCCAGCCTTCTTCGGTTACGATTTGCAATTCGCTGTCTGTAATCTCAAAATCTTCGGTCAAATCATTTTTGTTAAAAAGCGCGAAAAACGGCAAATCGCCCACCTCGCGTTTGATCATTTTTTGAATCGAAAAAGCCGTAACCAAAGATTCGTGGCGCGTTAGATCCAAAACTAACAGATAACCTGCCGCGCCGCGCAAAAAAGACGGGCGAATCTTAAATTCGCCGTCTTCGCCCTGCAAATCCCACAGCAAAAGTCCGACTTCCTGACCTTCGACATTGACCGCTTTTTTGTCAATCTTGACACCAATCGTCGTGTGATATTTTTCCGAGTAGATGCTTTGGACAAAACGGCGCACAAGACTCGTTTTTCCCACGCCCGTCGCGCCCAGCATACATATTTTTTTCTGAATCATTGTTATTCGAGTGTAATTTTAAACGTAACTTTGCAATCTTCACTGCTTTGTTCCGCGCCAAGTCCAATCAATTTAAAAATCGGAAGATTAGATTTTTGCAATTCGTCCAGTTTACTTGATTTCAAAAATTCCGCCAATACTTTTTCGGCTCTTTCCTGACTGATTTTATCATTGATTTCCGCCGTTCCGCTATCGCTGGCATGTCCGCGAATCTCGATTTGCAGTTTTTTTGATGCGGCAACGGCTAAATTGTTTAGATTTTCGATGTCGTTTGTCAGCTCAGGTAAGTTTTGACGTTCCGCAAAATCCGTCGTGTTGCAATTAAAAACTATATTTTGCGCTTCGATTTTATTTTTGAGCGACTGCAAACCTTCTTGCCCAATCTTAAAATCACTAACACCTGCCAAGACAGGGGCGAGTTTTTTCGCTTCGGCAAGCCATTCGGCGGAAGCCGTGCCGTCGGCGATTAAATCTCCGTTTTCAAAACTCAATTTTATCGTCGGTGGCGGATTTAACAATTTTTCGGCTCTTTTGACGACAAACGGCGGACTTGCATCTTGAAAACTTTTCCAATTTTGCTTGACATCATCTTTATCAAAACTGTATTCCGACAAAATATTTTCGGGATTTATCGCCAACGGATCGCGCAAACCCGCAATCGAATGGGTCAACCAACCGTGTTCCGCGTTGGTTACGACAATTCCTGGTTCGGACTTTAGACGGCTGACGAAATTCGACCAACGCCACGCATCGCGCACATAAAAAAAGCCGAAAACCAACAGCAAAATCCCCAAAATTCCCGCCAATATATTTAGCGGTTTAAAAATCCCGCGATCCTTTGTTTCGCCCGTTTGAATTTGCAAACATTCTTGCAAAATCGGACGAGTTTGATCAAACGGCGCGGCATCACCTTTAAATTTCGTGAGTTCAAACTTTTGTGTAAATTGAATTTGTTCAATGGCTTCGTCAAACATTTGGCGCAAATTTAACGGTGCGTTGCCGCGAATGACGGCGGCGAGAAGCAAATCGGGACTGCGCTCAATCCAAACTGCAAGTTCATTCATTTGCAACGAGTCAAGCGTCGCTTGTTCGCTTTGTTTGAACGAATCCTGAGCAAAATCCTGAATCGCCGTGAGCATCGCCGAAACCATATCGGCATCTGTTTCTTCACCTAAATTGATTGAAGCGTGTTGCAACAGAAGTCCGGTTTCTTTATGAATCAAAAAAACCTGTTCGACGCGATACAGCAAAGTGTTAAGCAAAACAACTTCGCTAAACGGTTTGCCCGTTTGCCACGCTTCCATTCGCCACCGCAGACCTTGCGACGAAATGCTGTGTTCGAGTGTTTGATTGAGCGATTGCATCATCGCACCCAACGCTTCGGCAATGGCTTTGCGAATCGCCGGACCGATGACGGGAAAAAGTGCTTCGGCTAGTTTTTCGGGATTGCGTTTGACCGATTCGCGGATGTTTTCTTCGACAATCGGCAAGGTCGCTTCGGCAAGTTGATTATCAGTTTGTGAACTCTGCACAACCGCCGCCGGCAAAACATCGCTGACCTCTTTTGACTGAATCAAAATCCGCCGCAGTTCGTCAAGCTGATTTTGTTCGGCAGATTCGGGCAAAGTTTGTTCGGCATCAGGCACAGAATTTTTTGTCAATTCTCCACCGTTTGACGAAACCTTTTTTTTCAACACACTTGAAGGCATTTTTCAGGTTTCAGGTTTCAGATTTCAGGCTTCAGGTTAAAGAAAAAACTTGAAACCTGAAACCTGAAACCTGAAACCTACGATTCTGTTTCGGGAAGTTTGAAATCGTTAGTAAGTCGCAGAGCCATTTCGGTAAAAAGTTCGGCTAACGCGGCGCGGTCGGCTTTGTCTTCTTGCAGTTCGCCCGATTCGCGTTCGAGTGCCGCCATAATTTCGTTATGACGTTTTTGCAAATCGTCGGTTAGATTTTTCGATTGCGTCAGCATTTGTTGGCGCAAATCGCTCTCGCTTTTCGCCGTTTGTTCATTGATATTACTAACTTTTTTATCAAAACTGTGCGACAAATCTTTCAATTCGCCCGACAATGATTGAACCGCATCGGCGCGTGAATTTTGCTCGTTACCGAGTCGGTCGGTCAAGGCTTTGACTTCGCTTTTGATAAAATCTTCAAGTGCGTCGAGTTTTTTGCGCGTCTCGTCGCGCGTTTCGGAAATCTCTTTAGCAAGGCGTTCTTCGAGGCGTGAAAATTTGCGGTCAAATTCGCGCACTTGGACACCAAAGAGAATGTCCCTGATTTTGTCAATGTTGCCGTCTTCGGGTAGTTCGGCGGTAGTTGTTTTCTTTTCGGCTTTCATTTTTCTCTTTCTCTCTCAAAATTATTTTTGGTAAATTTCCCGCTTGATATTTTCAAATTTTTGCGAAATAGCTGCCAAATGATTTGTTATTTGATTCCAATCATTCGCTTCAACTGCGCTTTCCAAATTCTCGAAAAGATTTGACAAACTCGAAATTCCGATGCTTGCGCTACTTCCAATTAAGTTGTGCGCTTTTTGTCTAATCGCTTTGGCATCACGATTTTGCACATCTTTGGTTAGTTCGAGAATTCGCTTTTCGGTATGATTGCAAAAAATTTCAAGCATCTCGACAGCAAAATTTTCTTCGCCGTTTGATTCTATTTCTAAAAAATTTTTGAGCGTTTTCGCATCAATTATATTTGTTAGGCGATGTTGAACCAATTCTCGTTTTAAGTCAAGAGATTTTTTTATTTTTTTTTCGGGAAAATGTTTTTCGATAGTTTCGGCGAGGTTTTCTTTGGTTATCGGCTTGCACAAATAATCGTCCATTCCTGCGTCCAAGCATCGCTCACGTTCACCTTTCGCGGCATTTGCGGTTAGCGCAATAATTTTCGGACGATGTTCGTGTTGACGAATCCTAATCGCCGCTGAACAGCCGTCCATTTCGGGCATTTGGCAATCCATCAAAATAAGGTCATAATTTTTTTCAGTCGCCGCTTTAACTGCCTCTAGACCGTTTTCAGCAATTTCAGATTCAAACCCAATGTATTCAAGCATTTTTTGCGTAATTTCGCGGTTTATCGGATTATCTTCGGCAATCAAAATATTTAGCAATTGGTTTTCGGTTTTTGGTTTTCGGTCTTCGTGAAGGTCAGAAAAATTTGGACTTTGGACTTTGAACTTTGAACTTTGGACTTGAAAAGTCGCTGTGAACCAAAAGCGCGATCCCTTATTCGGCTCACTTTCTACGCCGATTTCGCCTTGCATTAGCCCGACAATTTGTTTGCAAATCGCCAACCCCAAACCAGTTCCGCCAAACTTTCGAGTGGTTGAAACGTCGGCTTGCATAAACGGTTGAAAGAGTTTTTTCTGTGCCGCTTCGTCAATCCCAATGCCCGTATCGGAAACGGCAAAATGAAGTAGAACCTGCGTTTGATTTTCTTCTTGGTTAGAAATCTGCACAGCAATTTCGCCCGTTTCGGTAAATTTAGCAGCATTGCTGATTAAATTATTTAAGATTTGTCGTAACTGATTGGAGTCGCCGTGCAGTTTGGTCGGAACATTTTCTGCGATTTCAAAACTAATCTGTAAATCTTTTTTCCGCGCCAAAATTGCAAAAAAATTGACGGCGTTTTCGACAACTTGGCGAAGGTCAAAATCAATCGCTTCGAGTTCGCGCTTACCTGCTTCGATTTTTGAAAAATCCAAAATGTCGTTGACGATTTCCAAAAGCGAATCCGCGCTTGTTTTGAGCATTGAGGCATAATGATGCTGTTCTTGGTTCAAATCCGAATCGAGAAGCAAATTGGCTGTGCCGATAATTCCATTAAGCGGAGTGCGGATTTCGTGGCTCATATTAGCGAGAAAGGCGGCTTTGGTGTTGGCAGTTTCTAATGCCGAATCACGCGCTTGAGCAATTGCCGTCTCAATTTCGCGGCGTTCCGTAATGTCTTGAAACGTAATAACCGCGCCGACAATCTGTTCATTTTCGACAAGTGGAACACAGATATATTCGACCAAAAAACTCGCTCCCGTGCGCCGAAAAAAAGTTTCCGTATTGACGTGCGAAATTTCGCCTTCGGACAAGGCAAAACGAATCGGACAGGTCAGATTTTCAGTTTCATCATCACGCCGAAAAAGAATTTCTTCATAATTCCGCCCGACTAAATCAGAAATTTCGCTACCGAACATTTTTGCCGCCGAAGAATTCAGATAAGTGATTTTTCCTGATGTTTCAACGACGCAAATTCCCTCGGCTATCGAATGCAAAATCAACTCGTTGTTCACGATTTGACCTTGCCACAATTTTGCGTTTCCCGTTTTTGCAAACATAATTCGTTTTTAAAGATAACGGTTTAGGCGTTTATTTGTCCACAAAATAAAAAAATGCTCAGTCTCGAAGGGTCTTCGACGAAACTGAGCCTGCGGACAGATGGGCTACCCCCGTCCCCATTTTTCCGCATTTTTCACTTGCAAGTGAATTCCTCAACTCACAAGTTTGTGATTTGCTAAGGATTTCCCCAACCTTAGCAAATCACATTTTTTTTAGCCTACAATGTTTAGGAAAAGACGTTTTCTTCTTCAAATGCTTCTGCCCCCAAAAAGATTTTCTGTTAAAAACGTCCTTACTCTTAATATCTTAATACAACTAACGTGCCAAAAAAGTATTGTATTTCGATAAAATTATAAAGTGTTATTTTTTCAGTAGTTAGAGTATGTTTCGGTAATGTTGAAATTTTGTCAGGTAATCGCAAGACAGACATTTTGTCCGATATTTCTTGAAGTAGCTGACAAAATGTCTTTTTGCAAAACTTGTAACGCCGTCGTCCCGACGGCATTATGTCGTTCTCTCGTATTCGTTGAGTTTTCGATAAAGTGTCCGCGAAGTGATACCAAGCATCACAGCGGCTTTTTCGCGGTGTCCATCCACATAGTCTAAGATTTGTAAAATATGACGTTTTTCTAGTTCGGCAATCGTTATCGGCGATGAATCTGAAATTACCGGTTGCGAGTTCGCAGTTAAATTCTGAGTATTTAAACCGTAGATTTCCGTAACCAAATCGCCTTCTGAAAGAGCAACGGCGCGTTCCATTGTGTTTTTTAGTTCGCGGACATTGCCGTGCCAAGTGTGATTTTCGAGCTTGCTTTTTGCCGCGTCAGAAAGTTGCAGGTGTGGACGATTAAACTGCACGCGCAATTTTTCCAAGAAAAACTTTATCAGGGCAGAAACATCTTCGCGTCTTTCGCGCAATGGCGGAAGATGAAACGAAATAACATTGAGCCGATAAAATAAATCGGCGCGAAATGCGCCCGCTTTGACTTCTTCTTCGGGGTTTTTGTTGGTGGCGGCGATGATGCGGACATCAGATTGACGGTCGCGGATTGCGCCGACGCGCCGGAACGCACCGTTTTCGAGAAAGTGAAGCAATTTAACTTGCATCGGCAAAGGCATTTCGCCGATTTCATCCAAAAAAAGCGTCGAACCGTCAGCGGCTTCGACAAGTCCGATTTTCTGAATATTTGCGCCTGTGAACGCTCCTTTTTCGTGTCCGAAAAATTCCGATTCAAACAGATTTTCGGGCAATGCGCCACAATTGATAGCGACAAGCGGCAAATCCGCCCGCAAACTGTTTGAATGAATCCACCGCGCCAAAACGTCTTTGCCCGTTCCGCTTTCGCCTGTAACCAGCAATGTCGAGTCGAGTTTAGCGACGGTTTTGGCTTGAGCAATAATTTGCTGCATCAATGAACTTTTATAAATCGGTTCAATCGTGGCATTTTTATTTTGCTGATGAACGGCAACGCGAAGTTGTGTATTTTGCCGAACAAGGCGATGCTTTTCGCTTGCCTTGCGAATAATCGCTTCAACCTGCGCGGGATTTACGGGTTTTGTAACGTAGTCGTAAGCCCCACGTCGCATCGCTTCAATGCCTGTTTCAAGACTTTTATCCGCCGTTATCATAACGACTTCGGGTGCGTTTTCCGCCTTGCGAATTGACGACAAAATCTCTACACCCGAAGCGTCAGGCAAATTTACGTCGAGCAAAATAACCTCAAAATCTTCTTCCCTGAGCAACTCCAAAACTTCCTTCGCACTCTCGACCGTCAAGATTTCAAAATCCTTCGCCGCGATTTGCAGAGGCAACAACCGCCGCAAAACCGGATCATCGTCGGCAAGTAAAATTTTGATGTTTTGCCTCATTGGTTTTGTAGTTGAACACTCACTTCATCAAATTTGCCGCAAAAAAGCACACATTTCAAAACTTTATTATTTTGAGAATTTTGTGCTTTTTTGCGGCAATAATTTTGAACGTCAAAACCCGTGTCGCTCAGTTATACTCTTAAAACTTAACTTTCTTCGGTTTCGGGCGTGCCGTCAATTTTCTCAAGTGCATCTTTATAAATTTTGATTTCACCTTTTGCTTCCATTTCCCGACGAAGCGAAGCGAGATAATCGGAGAAAACCTGCCCGCGTTTTTCCCTCAGTTTAGCTTCGATAAGTTGGTCGCGCTGTTTGGTAAATTCGGTCAAATCAGCTTCTTCGCGGCTGTTCAAGCCGACGATATACCAATTATCGTTAATTTTTATCGGCGTTTTAGTAATTTCGCCCGGTTTCAAAGCGTAAATCGCATCTTCCAACGCTTCCGAAGTTGCCGCACTCGGACCTTGTCCAAGCGGTGAACCCAAAATAAAACTTTTCGCGTCCTGCACTTTTAATCCTTTGGCTTGTGCGGCGGAACTCAAACCGCTTGTCGAACTCGCGGCAGTAGCGATTTGTTTAGCGATTTCTTCGACTTTTGCCCGTGCTTGTTCAGCTTTGACGGTTTCAGTAACTTGTGCTTTTACATCGTCAAACTCAGCATCACGCGGTTCGCGTTTATCCACCAAAAGCGGAATCGCAAAGCCGTTTTGCACCGGAACTTTATCGCCGACATCGCCTTGATTTTCAAGTTTGGAAATTCCTTCTTCAAATTGTGGTGAAATACCGACATTCGGCACATCGTCGCCCGGTTTGACAAAGGCAGTTTCGCGCACCATATCTTTGGCGTTCATATTTGCTTGTGTGGCAAACTCTTCGGCAACTTTTTGCACGTCTTTAACTTCTTTCAAACGATCTGTAATTTTTTGCGCGAGTTCGGCGGCGACGGCGTAAGCACGACGATTTCGCAAACTTACATCAATTTCTTTTTTCGCATCTTCAAAACTTTTTGGCACAGCTTCACCACGATGCAAGATGAAATATCGTTCTTGGGATGTTTTGGGATCAGTAAATTTAATCGGTTCTGTTACTTCTCCCGGTTGCATCGTCAGAAGACGTTGATATGGATCGGTCGGATTGTTTGGATTTTCGCGCACTAACCCTGACAATTTTCCGCCACTCGGTGCAGTTTTCGCGTCTTCGGATTGACCTTTAGCAAGTTCGCCAAAAGCATCCGCCGAAATTTTGCCGCCGTCTTTGCGGGCTTCCGTAACTAAATCAGTTGCTTTTTTCAATACATCCGCGTCTAATTCAGGTTTTGCCACGCGCAAAACGATTTGTTGACCTTCAACACCGGCTCTTTTCTTGTCCTCCGGCAATTTGTCGTATTCGGCTTTTAAATCTTCGTCAGAAATGGTCAGCTTTTCACCGATTTTTGATGTATCTAAAAAGACGTAGCGAACCTTCTTTTGCGGAACGCTAATGTAGTAACTTTTCTTATTTTGCTCGAAATATGCCTTTAATTCTTCGTCCGTCGGTTTGATACTTTGCGCTAAATCGGCACTGCTAACGGGAATGTAAGATAATTCAAACTTCGTATTTTTGCGCTTGAAATCGTTTAGTAGTTCCTCTTCGGCAACCGTTACGCCCGAAGTCAGAAAGGCTTCGAGTTTTTTTCCGCTGAGATCGTCACGGACTGCTTGCTCATAAATCTTGACACCACCAAATTGTTCGGTTACGTTTTTTTCGTAATTTTCTTGGTCAAACGGTTTTCCATCTTCGGATTTATTTTGTTTGCGAATGTAACTCGCCGCTTCCGCGTCTGTCCCCAAAAAACCGAGTCGGGTGGCTTCAATGCGAATAATGCGCTCACGAATCATTCCGTCAAGAAAAAACTTGGCAGGCAACGGACGACCTAAACGGCTCATATTATCTTTCTGAATCGCTAAATCGGCAACCGTTACTTTCTCGCTTCCGACGGTTGCCACCGTTTCTACATTAGTCGTCAAATTGTTATTAAGTCCGCCGCGCGTCGGCGCGTAGAATAAAATCAGACTGAGTGCCATCAATATGGCAAAAAAGAGAAGAACAAAATTTCGTGTTCTTTCCATCCGTTTGAAAAACTTTAACATCTTTTATTTCCTGTTTATCGCTTGATTTGTGTTTTATTATAATATTTATTTGTCAGTTTGGACAAATCGTGAGTTTAGCAGACAATACATAAATCTTGCAATCTTGCTGTTAAAAGTCTAGAAAATAAAAAATATTAATGCCTTAGCAAAATCACAGTAGCTTAAAAATGAATTAGACAATTTGCGTCCACTTGATACAGAAGCCGAAGCGCGAATTATGCAGAAAGTTCGGCTTGATTGGAATTATCATTCAAACTATTCGGATTGATGGAATTTCAAAGTGGAAAATCACTCGGAAAACTTTCATCGTAAATTTTCTTGTAAATAAATTGTTTTTGTTCTTTTTCGGTCAGATTTTCGGGCATAGTGGAAAAAGCGATAGCGCGGGCAACATCATACATTTCGGCGCACATCAGAAACCTTTCTTCTTCGGGGCGCGACATTAGAATTTCGTAGAATTCTTGTTTTACTTCAAATGTTGTATCTTCCATTCAGAAACCTTTTGCCAAATATTTTCGAGTCCGAGTTTTTCAATCCAATTGCCGACATATTCGGCATCATAATCGTTCGCCGTCAGATTCGCAATATCTTTGATCTGCATTTCCGAGAGCGAATCTTTTGCCCAATTCAGTTTGGAAATTATCAAATCGTCTTTCGTAATCGTCCAAAATTTCAGTTCTCCGATTTTCGCTTCGCGCCGATGTGAAAATTTTTGTTTTTCAAATTCACTCTTTTTAAGAATAATACAGTCGAGTTTCACGGCTTTTGCCAAATGAATCAAATTAAACATCGAACTATCTTCAACCGCCCGAATGATCGAATTTTTACTGATGTAATAATCTTTGGCGAAAAGTTCAAAAAATGTGTCAATATCATTGCGTTCGATTTCGATAATAATGTCAATATCGCGCGTGAACCGAATTTCGCCGTAAGCACTCATGGCAAAAGAACCTGTAATCATATACGAAAAATCTGCGCGTTCGGCTTTTTCAACGAAATCGCGCAAAACTTCCAACATTGATTTTCCGTCAGTTACCGACATTTAACTAATCATTTCCTTAAATTCATCTTCGCTTAAAACCTTCACACCAAGACTTTCCGCTTTCGTCAATTTTGAACCTGCATCTGAGCCTGCAACGACATAATCGGTTTTCTTACTGACCGATGAAGAAACTCGTCCACCACGTTCTTCGATGATTTTGGCGGCTTCATCGCGGGTGAATTGGTCGAGTTTTCCAGTTAGAACAAATGTTTTACAGCTGAAATTTTCGTTCAATTCGACATTTGCATTGCCGTCAATTGCGGTTTTTACATTTACTTGTTTCAAGCGTTCAATGATTTCCTGATTGCGTGGATTTTCAAACCAATTAAAAACACTCTCCGCAACTGCTAAACCGATTTCGTGAATTGCGTCGAGTTCTTCGACGGTTGCGTTTGCCAGATTTTCAATCGTGCGAAAATGGCGGGCGAGAATTTTCGCATAGCGTTCGCCGACGTGCCGAATGTCCAAGCCGAAAAGCAATTTTTGCAAGCCGCGTGTTTTTGAATTTTCGATTTGATTGATGAGATTTGTTGCCGACTTTTCCGCCATTCTTTCAATCGCCGAAACTTGCTCAAGCGTCAACGAATACAAATCGGCGACATCTTTTACCAAACCCGAATTAACTAATTTTTCAACCAAACCATCGCCCAAACCTTCGATGTCCATTGCTTTTCGCGCCGCAAAATACAAAATTCGCGCCTTTATTTTGGCGGGACAATCGGCATTTGAACAGCGCGTAACGGCTTCACCGGCGAGACGAATCGCGGCGAAACCGCAAACGGGACAGTTTTTCGGAAACTCGTATTCGGTTTCCATTCCATTGCGTTTTGATTCGATGACTTGCAAAACCTGTGGAATAATTTCACCCGATTTTTCGATCAAAACCCAATCACCGATTTTCAGATTCAAGCGTTTTATTTCGTCTTCGTTGTGCAAACTTGCGCGTGAAACCGTTGTGCCGGCAAGCAGAACGGGTTTGAGATAAGCGACGGGCGTTAATGCGCCGGTGCGCCCGACCTGAACATTGATTTCTTCAAGTTGCGTCGTCGCTTGCATCGCGGGATATTTGTAGGCGATTGCCCAACGCGGTGCTTTCGTGGTTGAGCCGAATTCTTCTTGCAAAGCCGTTGAATTGACCTTCACAACCACGCCGTCAATGTCGTAATCAAACGAATCTCGTTTTAGCAACATTTCATCGCAAAATCTAATTACTTCATCAATATTTTCACACAAACGACGATTCGGATTGACATTAAAACCTTGCTTTTCCAACCATTCAAAATTTTCCCAATGCGACGCGAAAGGCTTATGATTTCCTTGCCAAACGTCATAAGGAAACATATCGAGTCGGCGCGTAGCGACAATAGCCGAATCGAGTTGACGCAGCGTTCCCGAAGCAAAATTTCGCGGATTGGCATAAAGTTTTTCGCCTTGTATTTCGAGTTCGGCGTTGATTTTCTCGAACACCGAACGCGCCATAAAAACTTCGCCGCGCACTTCGATTTCATCAGGAAAATCAGTTTTGAGTTTCAGCGGAATTGTCTTAATCGTTTTGACATTTGGCGTTACATTGTCGCCGGTGTTGCCGTCGCCGCGGGTTGCACCACTCTTCAAAAAACCGTTTTCGTAGTGAAGTGAAACGCTCAAACCATCAATTTTTAATTCAGCGACATATTCGAGTTTTCGTCCGTCCGCCAACTTTTGACAGCGTTCATCAAACGCCCGAAGTTCGTCCAAACTATAAGAATTATCAAGCGACATTAACGGAACTTTATGCGTAAAAGATGCAAAACCTTCCGCCTTGCCACCGACTCTTTGCGTCGGCGAATCGGGCGTGATAAATTCAGGATTTTCTTGTTCGAGTTTTTTGAGATTTTCCAACAATTTATCAAACTCGTAATCCGCAATTTCAGGCGCGTTTTTTTGATAATAAAGCTCATTATGCCGATTAATCTCGGCACGAAGTTGTTCGATTTCAGTCTGCAAATTATTTTCGGCATGTTCAAAAAGATTCATAGAGAAATTTTATCGCAGCCCCCATTTTTTTCTGAAAAAAAGTTTTTTCAAAAAGGAAAATATATTGCAAGAGGTCTTTTGTTTGTCCCTATATTCCCACCATTCAAAACTAATCTTTTCTTTTTTAGAAATATCGAAAAGGTGGTCTAGTTTTCTGGCAAAAAGTCGTCGGAGATTGTCGTACTCCTCACCTTCTTCTTTCAAATCTTTTTTATATTGAACAAAGTAATCCTTTAAAGCCTTTTGAAGTTGATTCCGAAAGACAATATATTTTCCGCTGGTTTTTGCGGCGAAAGTTTCCTCTGTAATTATATCTTTCTTCAGATAATTTTTGACATCGGCTTTAATCACCCATTTTATTTTTGTTCTTGTTTCGTGTAGAAGTCCGCAACGAACACTTATGTAAAAGTCCGAGATACTAGGCTTGTCATTACCTCCAAAATTTTTCTGAAATAATTCTTCGGATTCTAAAAATTTCTTAAACAACTCGGCACTCTTATAATAATAAATTTCGTCTTCCTTTTTGTCTTTATAAATCTTTCCTTCTTTGAAAGCCGCAAAAGTTTCTATCAAAGCGCACTGAGCCGTTACAATCACAAACCCTTGCCCTTCGAGCTTTTTTTCTGATTTATTCGTATCAACTGATTGTGATGATTCATCGTCCTTACTCGCTTTTATTAACTGATATAAAGGCTTTATATAAAATTTTTCAAGCCTCTCGCTAAAAATCTCTACTGCTTTGTCCCAGTATTCAGAAGTTTCATCCTCATAGACATAATAGGCACATTTTTTGTTCAGTTCTTTCCTCACTTCTTTCCAATCGGCTAGCCAGCGGTCAGAATCAGATGGTTTATTATTTACAAAGTTTTTCATAATCAAGACTTTTATTTATTCCATTTACAAAAAATATTTTATAAAGATAAGACAAGTCGCAAACCTTCATCAATTTGCTCCATTTTGCGTTCTGAAAGTGTGCCGACAAATTCCAGTAAAAGACTTTTATCCAATGTGAAAACTTGAGTTAAGTAATCGGACAGAATTATTTTGTAAATACTCTATCCTTAAATTTAATCTTGTATTCGCTACCGATTTCTTTCAAAATCTTCTTCACCGCTTCTAT
>JANOXW010000261.1:0-1565 GCA_031418635.1 Acidobacteriota bacterium | reverse complement strand
TTATCAATATTCTTTCGTTGTATGACAACGAATGGGGCTATTCGTGCCGCGTCCGCGATTTAGTAAAATTCATCGCCGAAAAAGGACTTTATGAAGAATAGGCACAAAAAAGGCACAAAAAACGCAAAAATAAAATATGTTTTGTGACTTTTGTGCTTTTTTGTGACTATTAAAATTCTCTCGCCAAAAATCATTTAATTTGTTCGACTACTTTGTTCAAACCTTCGATTGAGATGCGCCGATAGCCGACGACGCGTTTTGCCCAATAACCTTCAAATTTTGATTTTGTAACACCTTTGCTTGAAGATGCTTGATAAAAACTGTTTTCGTCAGCGACAATTCCGATATGTTTTAGTCCGTTAAAAAACACGAGTGTGCCGAATTTAAATCTGTCGTCGCCTTCGACGGGAACGGAATTTGCCCACAGATTTCTTGCGCTTGAACGGTCAAAATAAAATCCTGCTTCATTAAAAACACTCCAAACCAAGCCTGAACAATCATAACTTCGCGGTCCGGTTGAACCGTAATGATACGGAATTCCGATTCTCGTGTTAATGGCGTTTAATAATCTTGAACTGAAAATCGCGCTGTAACTCAGGCGACTGGCGACTGCTGAATTATTCGTCGGGACTGGATTGGTCGGTTGCGAAGAACCTGTTTTTTTTACTAACGGCGCGTCTTGAACTATATTTATTTTTTGAGTTAATGGCGGAATTTGTCTTTTCGGATTGTTCGGCAGCGGATTTGTCGGCTGACTTTCGGCTTGCCGATTCGGTTGGTTCGGCACAATTCTGCTGCGTTCTTGGGCGAACGCATTACCGAAAAATAAAATAACCACAAACAACGCAACACACAAACATTTACTAAAATTCATCAAAAATAACTCCTAAATTTAACTTTACATTTTTTTACTCTGATAAGGTTTTGAGAATTGGCGGACATTTTTTCGCCTGATTTTTTAAAATAGCTAAAAAATAATAGTTCCTGACAATCCAAAAAGCAGATTTTCAATCGAATCGAATCAAATTGTATTTTTATTATTTTAACTAGGACTTAGAAAGTTTCGCTGAAAAGAACCGAAAAAGCAAATGCCAAAACCATTATAACCCGCAGAGGTTAAGTTTTTGCAAGATTTTTTTGACAAATCATAGTTTCGGAAACCGTTTCAAGCCGGATTTTGCAATCCGACTTTGAAAAGTCCCCGCCCACTCTTCTCCGCCTGTTACCGTCGTTCCGTGTTGTCTTTGATACTACAAGACAGTTCCAATCAAGCGATGCTTCCACAAAAAAAACAGAGGTGCAAAAATTTCTTCGCGCCTCTGCAATTTGTTATAAAAAAATCTAGTTAAGCCGAAAACGACGTTCCGCAACCGCAACCGCCGGTGGCATTCGGATTTTCAAACGTAAAGCCCGAACCCATCATATTCGAGGTGTAATCTACTGTGATGCCGTTCAGATATTGTGCGCTGAACATATCAACAAAAAGTTTGATGCCGAGTTTATCCACAATAAAATCGCCTTGTTTCGATTCTTCTTCGATATTCAAGCTGTATTGAAATCCCGAA
>JANOXW010000260.1:0-11362 GCA_031418635.1 Acidobacteriota bacterium | reverse complement strand
ATCGGCGCACGAATAATCGTTTTTTCGAGATTTGCCTGCGCTGTTTTAACTCGTGCTTCGGCTTCGCGGATCATCGCGCCAAATTCACTCGTTTGATTTTCAGCCAGCAAAATCGCGGCATCGGCTTTGTTTAAATCGTCTTTTCGCGCATCGGCGTTGACGACGTTATACTTTTCGTTCATTGCGTTTGATTGTTTTTGCGCCGTTTCCAAATCGCGTTTTGCACGTTCAAATTCTTCACGCGAAATGTCGCCTGATGTATAAAGTTTTTCGCGTCTTTCAACTTCACGTTTTGCTTGTTCGACATTCGGCAAAGTTTGTTCATAACTCTGCAAAGCCTCGCGCCGTTCTTCGGGACGCGCACCGTTGAAAATTCTTGCGCGTTCGGTCTTCGCTTGCAAAATACGCGCTTCGGCGGTTTCTTTCTGTTTTCGCAAAGTTTCGATGTTCGTTTTTGCCGTTGAAACTTGCGCCTGAAAATCCGAATTTTCCAAAATCGCAATCGTTTGACCTCGAACAACTTGGTCGCCTTCTTCGACAAGAACCTGTTTCAATTTGCCCGGAATTTCCGCGCCGACTTCTATTTCTTCGGAAATTGCCTCAACCACGCCGGGCGCGGCAACCGTGTTTTCTGCCGAATTTTTTTGTTCTGTTTTTTCCTGTTCTGCCAAAACCTTCCGTTCAACCTGCGTCGGACGAACCCAAACAAAATATCCGAGCGAAACTGCCGTTAATAAAATTGCGATTGACGATAAAATAATTGTTCGTTTCATAAAGTTACTCCTTGCTCAAAAATTTTAGACGGAACAGGCAAATACATTTTCGCCGCGTCGCCGTGTCCCAAAGTCGCCGCGTCATTTTTAATTCGCCCGTCTTCGATTTCGACGATTCTATCCGCATAATCGAAAATTCGGTTGTCATGCGTAACAACGACGACGGCGCGATTTTTTTCATGCGCGAGTTCCTGCAATAAATCCATGATCAATCTGCCCGATTCCGAATCAAGCGCGGCGGTCGGTTCATCCGCCAAAATAATCGGTGGTTCGCCGGCAAGTGCGCGGGCGATGGCGACGCGCTGTTTTTGTCCGCCTGAAAGGTCAGCGGGGAAAGTTTTCAACTTTTCCTTTAATCCGACTCTTTCCAATAATTCGGCAGCGCGTTTTTTGGCTTTTCCGCCTCGAATGCCTTTTAAATCGAGCGCGATTTCGACGTTTTCCTGCGTGTTTAAGGCGGGAAAAAGATTAAAACCTTGAAAGATAAATCCGATATTTGCGAGCCGAATTTTTGGTAATTTCGATTGCGGCAAACCGACGATTTCGTGTCCGCGAATTTTGCAACTTCCCGAAGTCGCCGACAAAATTCCACCGACAATCGAAATCAAAGTCGTTTTGCCCGAACCACTTGCGCCCAAAAGCAGTAAAAGTTCGCTTTCAAACACAGTCAAATCAACACTTTTCAGCGCGTGAACCGCCGTTTCGCCCGCGCCGTAAGTTTTTACTAATTTTTTAACTTCGATTGCTTTATTCATTGTTTTTGTCAGAACCGTCTGCGGTAGCGGGTGGTTCAACCTCATTATTCAAATTTCTCAGATGCCAACTTCAACTATCCGCTACTGCAGATGATTCCGACTTAAAATCGTTTGTGGTATCAACGGATTTCCCGACAAGGCTTGCAGAAAAAGAAATGTAAAAAATGAAAAATAAAACAGCGCAAAAATTGCTGTAAAAATTGTCGGTTTGATTATAGAAATGCGGCTTTGAAAATAAACTAAAGCGACGGCAAAAAGCGGAATTATCTGCAATGCGTGAAGTCCGAGAAAATGCGCGACGCGCAAATCTCCACCCGTTGTTGACCAATTAATGAACGGCAAACCAGCGCCGCCATCGGCAATTCCAACCGCGTGTCCGATTTGCGAAGACATATAACCGCCCTGAATACTGCCAATTAAGAACACAATCAAGCCCAAACGCATTCCCCAAACAATTGCATTCGGTAATTCAAAATCGGCACGAAAATAGAGAAAAGTCAGATAAACGACAAGCAAAGTATTAGTTAAAATCATCAAACCCATCGTCGCAAAAACCATCGCGTCGAAAGGTTTAGCAATATTAAAGTGCGAAGTCGTGCCGCGGGCGGCTTGCATAATAATTAGAAAAACTTCGGCAATCATTATCACAAGCGTTCCCCACGCGATGATTGATTTGGACTTTTCAAAGCCCTGCAAATAATAAAGATAGACCGCAACTGTCAAAAGAAAAATCGCCGCCGAACTCGCAAATTTGATCGGTTTTATCCAACGATTGATGCCTAAAACCTGCGTCGAATCAAACTGCATCAAAACTGCTAAAATAATTGTCGCAACCAAAAATCCGATTCCGGCTAACATCAAAGGCTTTTGATTTTGCCACAAATTGTTAAAAAGTTCGCTCATTTTTTCTCTCCTTTCGCCGCGAAAAATCGGATAATGTGGTAAAGCAAAAAACCAATCGGTCCGAGCAAAAATGTCAGAGCCAAACAAGGAATGACGAACCAATGCGAAACGCCTTTTTCCTGCGCGTCTTTGACTTGCCAACTGCCGACAAATAAATCGAACGCGAAATAATGAATCCAACCCGCCAAAACCGCCCATTCGTTCGTAAAAAGTTTCATCACATTGGCAAGCGAATCGAAACCGCCATCAGCTTTTCCGAAAAACAAGACAATCAAAACCAAATACGCAACCGAAAGTAACAGCGGAATCGCGCCCGAAATTACAATTTTGCGCGTCCAATTCCAACGCGGAACAAAAAGTAAAAGTATCCAACCTGCCAACGCAAGCGTGTTTGCAATCGAAAAAATTGTTTCTGCTTTCATATATTTTTTATTTTTAACCTTTAAAAACCATCGCCGGATCAATCGAAGTTGCCTTGCGAATTGCGACGATGCTTGAACTGCAACACATTAAAATCGTCAAGATGAACAACGCTAAAACCAACTGCCAATTGACGATAATCGCTAAAGTTCCTTCGTAACTGATGCGTGAAATAACCAACGAGGCGGCAATTCCGATGACGAATGAAATCAAACCGCTGACGATTGCTTGCGTGATGATGATTTTGTAGAGATAAAAATTCGTCGCGCCCATCGCCTTCAAAGTTCCGTATTCGCGGATGTGGTCAACCGTCGCGCTGTAAATTGTTTGCGCGACAATGACGATGCCGACGATGATTGCCAACGCCGCCGCAACCAAAACTGTAATTCCCGCGCCTGTCCCGATAACCCAATATAAACCTTGCCGATAAACGAGTTCCGAGCGCGTCAGAACTTCGACGTTTTCAAGTTTGGCGGCGATTTCATTCTTCAGTTCGTCCAGATTTTTTCCCGCTTCGGCTTTGACGACGATGTAAAATGTTTCGTCTTCGCGCATATTCAGAAAACTTTGCGCGTTTTTGAAACTCGTAAAAACGGCGGGTTGCGACGTGAAAATTCTGATTCCTTTCGTAAATCCGACGACTCGCGCACGGCGTTTGTTGAGTTCGACGACTTGCCCGATTTTTGTGATGCCGAGTTTATTTTCGGCGTAAAGTTTGTCCACAAAAATCGCGTCGGGCTTTTTCAAATTTTCCAAATTTCCATCAACAATGTTCCACGCGCCGCCCATTCCGCCGTCCAAATCCGAACCGACAAGCGTAATTCCCTCGTCCGAACCATCCGATTTTTTCATCTGTGCGCCCAGCGAAACAATCTGTTTTTCGGCGCGTTTTACGCCGTCAATTTCGAGAATTTTATACAGATTGCTTTCGGAAAATTCGACACCTTGTTCGACGTGCGTGACGTTCTGCGAAACGATCCAAAAATCAGCGTTCGATTTACCGACAATATCGGTCGAAGCCGCGATAAAACCTTGAAAAATACCGAGTTGCACCGCCGTTAAAATCACCGAAAAGACAATGCCCGTCAGCGTTACCGCCAGTCGCACTTTTTCGTGAAATAAATTTTTAATTGCCAAACTAGCCATAGTTCAATTTTGGATTTTGGATTATTTTCCTTACTTTACAATTTACATAAAATTAACACCGTTAAGCACACGCGCAAAAAATTTTAGGCTTGCAAGCCTTTAATCGTTGTTTTAATTACGCTGTCAATTAGAATTTCTTTTTCAACAAACGGAAAATCCTGATGCGAAATTAACAATGCGGTTACGCCGTGAATCGCCGCCCAAATTGTCTGACTAATGGTTGCGGCATCGCCTTTTTTTATTTGTCCGGCTTTCATACTTCCAACGACCTGACGCGTTATGTGTTCAAACGCTTTTTGTCCCATCGAACCTTCATACGGGTGAATTTCTTTGCCGAGAAAATCTGCAAGCGGTGTGATAAAAGTAATTTCGTAATGATTCGGATATTTCAAACCGAATTCGATATACGCCCGCATTCCTTTTTGCAAACAGTTTATCGGCGCATCCGAATCTTCCGCTTCAATCGCGGCAACCGTTTCAATAAGTTTGCCGAAAGTTTCTTCGCAAATTTGATTTAAAAGATCTGATTTATCTTTGAAATACAAATAAATCGTGGTCGGCGAATACTCGATTTTATCGGCGATTTTTCTCATCGAAACATTTGCGTAGCCTTCCTGTGCAAACATCTCACTTGCCGCGTCCAGTATAATTTCGCGCAACTCTTCTTTTTCTCGCTCACGTCTTTCTTGCACTCCCATAACAGCAAAATAAAATTTAACAGTGTTAAGTAAAACTCAAAAGAAAAATCTTGTCAAGCGAAAAATCATTTTTTCTTGACAAGATTCAAAAAAACTATTAGTTTTTATCAACCAAATTGAAAATCGAACTAGCAGCCGTCGAAACTTTGCGTCTGATTCCGCCGAAAATGCTTGACGAAATATTATTGATGCGGTTGAAAAGATGCCATTGCGTCATATCGTCAAACAGCGAATAAAAGACGGGAACGGCAAGCAGTGTCAGAAGCAGACACAAACTTTGTCCGCCGACGACCAATACGCCGATTGAACGGTTTGTTCCCGAACCTGCACCGCTTGAAACGACAAGCGGAAGCATTCCTGCGACAAGCGCAATCGTCGTCATCAAAATCGGACGCAGACGGTCGCGGTTAGCTTGTATAATCGCGTCGTAGCGCGACATTCCGCGTTCACGAAGCTGATTTGTATGGTCAATCTGCAAAATCGCGTTCTTTTTAACCACGCCGAAAAGCAACAGTAAACCTAATCCCGAAAAGATATTCACGGTTTGCCCAGTCGCCAGCAAACTGACGATACCAAACGGAATCGAGAGTGGCAATGTGAGCAAAATCGTTACCGGATGAAGGAACGATTCAAACTGCGCCGCCAACACGATATACATAAAAATAAATGATAATGAAATCGCTAAAGCAAAGTAAAATAATGATTTACCAAGTTCTTTCGATTGTCCGACGTAACCCGTTTTGTAACCCGGCGGCAAATTCAGAGTTTTAACGAAATTATCGAGTTCCGACGTAATCGAAGTCGCCGAACCGCCCGGTCTGGTGTTGGCGACAAGCGTAACCTGCCGTTGCCGATTAAGGCGGTCAACCGAACTCGGTCCCGTTCCCATTTTGACTTTGACGAGCCGGTCAAGCGAAACGAGTCCGAGTTTTGACGAAGGCACGGATAACCGCGTCAAACCTTCGACATCTGTGCGAAAGTTGTTTATCGCACGGACGCGAACTTCATATTGGTCTGTGCCTTCGTTATAAGTCGTGGCTTCTTGTCCGGCAACCAAAACATTTAACGCCTGCGAAACATCGCCGATGCGAACGCCTAAATCAGCCGCCGTGTCGCGGTCAATCTGAAGTTGAACTTCGGGTTTGCCGGAAATCAGCGTCGAGTCAACATCAACCGCGTCGGGAATTGATTTCAATTTTTCGAGAATTTTGGCAGAAACGTCTTCAAGCACTTTCAAATCCGGTCCCGAAACCAAAAACTGCACATTGGCATTGCGCTGTCCGCCACCGGAAAATGCGGCGACGGGCTGAACCGCCGTCCGCAATTCCTTCGGATAATGCGTTAAAAGTTCGCGGGCATCGGTCATCAGTTTTTCCTGCGATTTAGCGCGTTTGCCGAGGTCCGACAATTTGACGTAAATTGAACCGCTGTTGACGACTTGCTGTTGTCCGCCACCGATGGTAATCAGCGTGTCGGTTACGCCCGCCATTTTGCGAACGTCGGTGGCGATGCGCTCCATCAAAACGGTTGACGCTTGCAATGAACTACCTTCCGGTGCGCGGACGGCAATCTCGAACTGTGATTGGTCGTCAACCGGCAAAAAATTCTTACCAACATATTTAAAAAGTGGAACAATACTCAAAAAAACCAATACGCAAAGCGTAACGATAACCCAACGATGCGCCATCGAAAATCTCAGAAGCCAAGTGTAAGTGCTGTCAATTCTGGCGTAAAACCACGAATCTTTGGAAGATTGTCCTTTGTCCTTTCTTTGTTCTTTGTTTTTAGCAACTTCTTCATCCGACATCAACATTCCATCGCCGTGAATTTCGAGTTCATCCGACTTTGGACTTGGGACTTTCGGCTTTGGACTCTTGATAAGCCGCGCTGCCAGCATCGGCGTTAAAGTGAACGAAACAATCAGCGAAACGCCAACTGCAAACGAAGCTGTCAGACCAAAAGACGACATAAAACGTCCGACAATACCTTGCATAAAGCCAATCGGCACAAAAACCGCCATCAAAGAAAGCGTCGTCGCCAAAACCGCCAAACCGATTTCTTTTGTACCTTCAATCGCGGCTTGAAACGGGTTCATTCCCTTTTCTTCGACGTAGCGATAAATATTCTCAAGAACAACAATCGCGTCGTCAATCACGATGCCGACCATCAAAGTCAGCGACAGCATCGTAATCGAATTGAGCGTGTAACCCATCGCATACATCAGCGCAAACGTCGAAATAATCGAAGTCGGAATCGCAAGTGCGGCGATAAATGTCGTGCGAATATTCCACAAGAATAGAAACACAACGACTGCCGCCAAAAGTCCGCCGACGATTAGATGTTCTTCGATAGAATGCAGACTGTTCTCAATAAAAATCGAGTTATCGCCGATGACTTCGACTTTGTAATTGTTTGGAAGCGTCGTTTGAATATCAGCGATGCGGCTTTTAATCTCTTTCGCCACGGCAACCGTATTTTGCCCTGACTGTTTTGAAACGATGAGCGTAACGGCGGGTTGACCGTTCAATAGTGCTTGCGTGCGAATCTCTTCCGCACCGTCTTCAACGTATCCTAAATCTTTTATTTTTACCGGATAAGTTCCGCGTGTGGCAACTACGACATCGGCAAATTCGGCTGGTTTTTTGATTTTTCCAAGCGTGCGGACACTCGTTTCTGTCTGTCCTTCGTCTATTCTTCCGCTTGGAAATTCGATGTTTTGAATTCTCAAAGCGGTCGTTACCTCGCTCGCCGTAACGTTGTAAGAACGCATTTTGTCAGGATCAATCCAGACATTTATCTGTCGTTCACGTCCGCCGATAATTGTAATTTGACCGACACCGTTGACCGATTCAAGCCGTCGTTTAATTTTTTTATCGGCAGTGTCGGTTACGTCGCGCAAACTTTCGGGCGCGGAAACGACGATTCGCAAAACCGGCGCGGCATCCGTGTCGAGTTTTTGCACAGTCGGCTGTTCGGCGGTGTCGGGCAAATTCGGAATCACCGTTTGAACGCGATTTTCAGCTTCTTGCGCGGCGACGTTGACATCTTTTTCGAGAACAAATTGGATGAATACCTGCGAAATACCTTCAATCGAAGTCGAACGCAATTCGTCAATGCCGCTGATATTATTGACAGCTTCCTCGATTTTATCGGTAACTTCCGTTTCAACTTCCTGCGGCGACGCGCCCGGATTGATAACAGTGATCGTAATTGTCGGAAAGTCAATTTTCGGGAAAAGATCAACACCCAAACTGAAAAACGAAAACGCACCAACCGTAACCAGCGACAAAATCAACATCGTCGCAAAAACGGGACGCTTAACACAAATTTCGGCTAACCATTGCATAATCTTTTAAGTCCAAAGTCCAAAGTCCAAAGTTATTTGAACTTGCCTCCTTTGAGATTGGATTGTTGTAGATACTTTATTAATCTTGAAAGCATCCGATTTGTTTCTACCAATTTGTTTTTTATGATGACAAATTGCTCCTTGTCAATATAATTTTGGTCTAGTGCGACGTAAAGTTGAGCGCGAACTTCCCCGCACGAACCTTTCGCAATTGTCAAAAACTGAATAAACTCTTTATCACCGTTGCGCTCAAATCCTTCGGCGATATTTGACAGAATCGAAACCGAGGCGCGACGAATTTGATTAACCAAAGCAAAATCTTTACTGAAATTACTTGCTGAACTTATTTGATAAATCATTTGTGTAATTTCACGAGCCATTTTCCAAGCCTCAATATCCTCAAACTTTTCGATTGTTGACATCTAATAATCTCCACAAATCAATAAAACTTTGGACTTTAGACTTTGGACTTTGGACTCGTCAGTTTTGCTGACGCACAATCACGCCGTCGCCCAATTTTTCTACATTATTTGTCGCTACTGTTTCGCCTTCTTGAACTCCTTGTTTAATCTCGATTAAATCATTTTCAAGTAGTCCGAGTTGGACTTGACGTTCTTCGGCAACGCCGTCTTTGATAACAAAAACTTGACTATTATCGCCGACGGTTTTCACCGCTGATGCCGGAATCATAATCGCCGGTTCGGGTTTTGATTGCGTAATTCTAACTGTTGCAAACTGTCCCGGTTTTAATAATCCGTTACCATTTTCAACTTCCGCTTCAACTGATAAAACGCGCGAAGTGGCGTTCACATTCGGCGCAAATCTAACAATAGTGCCGGCGAAATTTCTATCGGGATACGCGCTGGTCTGAATCGAAACGCTTTGCCCGACGCTCACTTTTCCGATTGATTGTTCAGGCACATCAATTTTCAAACGTAAAACCGAAGTCCGCAAAATCGTCGCAACTTTCGTATTTGTCGCGGCAAATTCGCCGACATCGGCGGTTCTTTCCGAAATGTAGCCACTAATCGGCGCGTAAATCACTGCATCGGCGATAGCTTTTCGCGCTGTTTCGGTTTGTGTTTGGGCAGTAACAACAGCGGCGCGGGCATTGCCGACGGCAGTTCGCGCCGTGTCCACTGCGGCGCGTGCCGTGTCAATCGCTTTGACGGCGACGGCGGCGTTGGAACGCGCTTCGGCAAGTTGTCCGAGAAGCGCGTCGCGTTGTGATTTACGTTGATCGTAAATTGTGCGAGCAATATCGCCTGTTTCCAATAATCTTATCGCCCGTTGCAACTCTTTTTCGGCTAGTTCGAGTTGCGCGTTGATAGAACGAACCTGCGAAAAAGTTTCGATGTCAAAACTTTCACCGTCTTTCACATTCAAGCGTGCTTGCGTTTGACGCAGATTAGCAATCGCTTGGTCAACACTCGCTTGGGCTTGACGGACTTGGGAGGTTGCCTGTTCGACTTGCGCGTTTGCCTGTTCAAGCCGAATCCGTGCGTCGCGGTCATCTAATTGAACTAAAACCCTTCCTTTCTGCACATAACTGCCGATGTCAAAATTGACCTGCACGATTTTTCCGCCAACTGTCGGCGCAACATCGGTTTGCGCGTCGCTCGCCAAATTTCCCGTTGCTTCAAAATACGTTGGAATATTTTGCACAACTGCCTTTGCTGTCTGGACATCAATCGGCGGCGGCGCGGCATTGGCATTATTGACATTCTCGGCTTTGGAATTGCCGCAAGCGGAGAAAATCAAACTTGATAACGTCATTAAAATTGCAAATATTATAAATTTATTAAATTTCATTATTCTTTTCGGGTGAAACTATTTTTTCACGCCATCAAGCAAAATCGTTACAAATTCGTGTGCCGCTTCTTCGTTGGAAACGTCTAAAAGCCGACGCGATTTGTCCCACAAAATATTATTCAAGGAGTGATGAATCAACATTCCAAGAAAAGCCCGAACTATAATGCGCGGCTTAACTTCGCGCATCGCGCCGTCGGCTTGACGTTTGTGAATATACGAACCGATAAACTCATACATCCGCGAAACAAATCGGTCAAAAAACATCTCCGAAAGTTCGTGTCCTTCTAACGCCGAATGAAACAAAAGCCGCATCAAATCAGGATCGTTTTGTTGATGTCGCAGGGCTTTTACGGCAAGCGTGTAAAAAACTTTGTAATCATCGTTTTCGTCAATCGCTATTTTCTGCGCTTCATCTTCCCACGGCAAAGTTTTCATCCCGTCTTCGCACGCTTTATAATCTAAAATTGCGTGATAAAGTTCGTCTTTCGTCGCAAAATGGCGAAACACCATCGCTTCCGAAACGCCCGACGCATTGGCAATTTCCTTGGTCGTCGTCCCGCTAAAACCTTTATGCGAAAAAAGTCCGATGGCAACCTGTAAAATCTGCGCTCGTCTTTCATCTCCTGACATTCGTGTTGCCGTCGTTTCAATCATTTTTTCCAATATCTCGTTCCTCTTTTTGATAAAGTAAGCACTTACTTACTTTCTAAATTCTCATTTTTTGGCTAAGGTTGTCAAGTGGAACAAAGCGGAACAAATTTTATTAAAAAATCGTAACAACTTCGACAGATAAAATTTCATCTGTAAGCGTGCAGGCAAAAATTTTTGCGGTTAGTTTATAAAAAAGGAGATATAAAAATGTCAGAAAACGAAACACAAGAACAAGGTTTAATTCCAGTCAGCCCAATCAATGGCGAAGATAAAACACAAGGTGATTATATGGAAGATTTGAAGGGACAAGCCCAAGAATATCAACAAAAATTGCAAGACGCGGCGTTAAAAGCTAAAGAATATGCCAACGATAAATTTAGTCAAGCAAGCGACAAATTTAAGGAATTGCAACAAAAAGACCCGAAAGAATTGGTCGAAGACGCAAAAGAATTTGCGCGTCAGAAACCGGGACAAACAATTCTGATTTCGGCGGCAATCGGTTTAGTTTTAGGAATACTTTTTAGCGGCAGACGAAAATAGAAAGGCAAAAGTAAAAAGTAAAAAATGGCGTTGAGAATCTCTCGCCGTTCATATTTGCGTGGTCTGCCCAAGTTCTTTTTTGCTTGGGCAGACATTTTTTTGAGAAACTTATATTCTCCATTAGTGCGCGTCAGAAGGATGTTTTTTGTTAATCTATCCAACTTACCAAAGCTGACGGAAACTTTTTAAACACGCTCTAAGCTCGACTTTATCCATTTTGAAAATTAAGAATGTCAATAAAAGACTTAGCTCGGAGATTTTACTTTAGAGTTTTCAAACATCGTGCAAAATAGTAATGTTTGAAAACTCTAAGCGATT